>JAOUMG010000016.1 GCA_029881635.1 Paracoccaceae bacterium
CACCGCGGGCGGCGAACAAGGGGGCAGGGTGGGGCTTCTTTTCGGCCAGCGTATCACCGGCAATCACGGCATCAAAGTAAGTATCGAGTTTCAGAGCCGCCAGAACAGATGTCGTCGCCGCACCCGGTTTGTTGGTACAGATGCCCAGCGGGTATCCCTTGGCCTGCAGGTCCGACAGTGCCTTGGCGACGTTTGGGTAGACCTCAGTCAGCTCAGCTGATCGTTTGGTATAGTCCGCGATCATCTGATCGGTGAGTGTCTTGTGCCGCCCCATGTCGATGTCGCGCGCCGCCAGCACCCGCGCAACCAGCACTGGCGCCCCGTTGCCGACATAGCTTTGCACTTCGGCCCGATCCATCGGTGCCTTGCCTTCGCTTGCAAGCATTCTGTTCACTGCAGCGTGCAGGTCAGGCACACTGTCGATCAGCGTTCCGTCCAGATCGAAGATGATGGCAGGGGGCGCGGTCACGCGTTTTTCCACTTGATGGAACAACCCATTGACGCGACCTGATCAACCGGACCCTTGCCTGTTTCGGCAATCTGGCGCATGGCCTCGTAAAGATCCCGGCGCGCATCCGGTACGGCCTGTCGCCCCGACGCATCCAGGCGTCCGCGATACTGCAGCCCCATCCTGTTATCAAACCCAAAGAAATCCGGTGTGCAAACCGCTCCGTAAGCCTTTGCAACCGCTTGTTTTTCGTCAAAAAGATACGGAAAGGTGAATTTGTGGCGCGCAGCTTCGCGCACCATATTGTCAAAGTTGTCTTCGGGGTAGGCGGTGACGTCATTTGACGAAATTGCTGCAACACCGATACCGATGGCCTGCAAGGCGGCAGCATCACGAACAATCCGGTCGATTATCGACTGCACATAGGGGCAGTGATTGCAAATGAACATGATCAGCGTGCCTTTGGGGCCTGCGACTTCTGCCAGTGACCAGTCACGACCATCGGTGCCGGGCAATTTGAAATCCGGGGCTTTCCATCCAAAATCACAGACCGGGGGTGTTGCTGCCATTGTCGCCTCCTATCCCTTTTCAGCCGCCGTGCGGATCGCTGAAATATTACGGCCATAGACGGAAGGGTCGTTGACGGAACCGCCTGAAAAAACGGCCGAACCCGCGACAAGTACGTCGGCTCCAGCCGCCGATACCAGCGGTGCGGTCACCGGGGTGATACCACCGTCAATTTCAATGTGGATCGGGCGATCGCCGATCATTTTACGTAAGGTTCGCACCTTATCTATCTGGGAATGAATGAATTTCTGGCCGCCAAAACCTGGATTGACCGTCATCACGCAAACCAGGTCAATCATATCCATCAGGTGTTCAATGGATGAGGCTGGCGTCACTGGGTTAAGCGCGATGCCTGCCTTGGCGCCAGCGCCGCGAATGGCTTGCAAGGTGCGGTGTATGTGCGGACCGGCCTCGATATGTGCGGTGATGATGTCGGCGCCCGCAGCGGCAAAGGCTTCAATATAGGGATCGACGGGCGCGATCATCAGATGGACATCCATGACGGTTTTGATATGCGGCCGTATGGCTTTGCATGTTGCTGGGCCAAAGGTCAGGTTCGGCACAAAATGCCCATCCATGACATCGACATGAACCCAGTCACAGCCTTGATCTTCAATCGCACGGATCTCAGCGCCGAAATTGGCGAAGTCTGCGGACAGGATCGAAGGTGCAATCTTTATCCTGCGGTCGAATGTCATTCGCTGATCTCCTGTCAAGCCGACTTGCGGTTCCTCTAACGCGGAATCGGGGGCCACGTCCAGCGCAGGCACCAGAGTTGCATGATTTGGCTCTTTTGTGCCCTCTGGCGCATATCAATATTACATAATTCTGCTTATCGGATATATGTATCTGATCGGCATGACCATGAAGATACCCCAAATACCAGCCTACCCCCACCTACACCGACAATTTATTTGGGGTCTTTTGAACTGGCAAATAGCAATCGGCATTGGTTAAGGTGGAAAGAAAACGTTTGGCCGCCGTTGGTTTGGCGAAGGATCGCCTTGCTCGATATTTCCGACGGGTCTGTATGACATTGAACTGCCGGCGGTTTCTGATACGAAACAAGTGTCCTGAATTTCGGCTACGTTCAGAAAGTATGGCCGAAATTAACAGAAAGTATGAGAGATAAGCAATTGATTAGGCTAGATATTATTTCTGACATCGCCTGCCCCTGGTGCTATGTGGGCAAAGCCTATCTCGATCGGGCGCTTGAGGCACATCCTGAACATCCGTTTGAAATCGAATGGCATCCGTTTCAGTTGAACCCCGAGATGCCCATCAGCGGGATGGACCGTGCCGAATATATGGAGAAGAAATTCGGCGGTCGGGAAAATGCCGTCCGCGCTTACGCGCCGCTGGTTGAACATGCGCAAAAGGCAGGTTTGGTTTTGAACCTTGGCGATGTGAAACGAACGCCCAATACGCTGAACGCGCATCGTCTCATCCACTGGGCGGGATTGGAGGGACGTCAGACCCCGGTTGTTTCCGCCCTGTTTCGCGCACTTTGGCAGGAGGGTCGCGACATTGGTGATCTGCAGGTCCTGGCAGATGTAGCGGAACATTCCGGGCTGGACAGGGCAATGATGCTGCGCCTGCTGGAGGGTGACGCTGACCGCGAAGACATCAGCGCGCGCGACGCCCATGCCCGTGAAAGGGGTGTTACCGGCGTTCCGACGTTCATTCTGGCCAATCAGCATGTGTTGCAAGGCGCCCAACCCAGCGAGGTTTGGGGCAGGATCATCGAGGAACTGACGGAGCAGTTAAACAATCCCGCCAAGAACTCAGCCGTATGACCCCTGCCCGCGCCGTAGAAGCGCAATTGCGGCTTCCCCTTTTCGAATTTGTCGTCCTGATGGCGATGCTCTTCGCTCTGACCGCGTTTTCGATAGACTCGATGCTTCCAGCCTTGCCGCAGATCGCGAGCGAGCTTGTGCCGGCTGCCCCGAACAAAGCCCAGTTGATCATCGGAAGTTTTGTGCTTGGCATGGGTTTGGGAACGTTTATCACTGGCCCGTTGTCTGATGCCTTCGGAAGAAGGCGCGTTATCCTTTTGGGCGCCGGGCTTTATTCTATAGGCGCCGCACTTGCCTATGTCGCGCCATCGCTGGAGTTGATTGTCGCGGCGCGCCTGTTGCAGGGGCTCGGTGTTGCGGGTCCGCGAATAGCGGCCATGGCACTTGTCCGCGACCTTTATGCGGGCCGCGAAATGGCGCGGATCATTTCAGTGATGATGATGGTTTTCGTCCTGGTGCCCGCCGTGGCACCGCTGATGGGGGCGGCGATTATCAATCAGTTTGGCTGGCGCTCGATCTTCATGGCCTTTGTCCTGTTCGCGGCGGTGATATCGATCTGGTTTGGGCTTCGTCAGCCCGAAACGCTGCCCGCCGCGCGCAGGCGGCCGATGGACATGCGGCTGCTGGCTGCGGCCGCAAAGGAGATCATGACCCACCGCCTTGTCGCACTTGTCACCTTGGTGATGGCGCTGGCCTTTGCCACGCTCTTTGCCACCATTGCCACGGTCCAGCAGATATTCGACATAACCTACGACCGGGCAGAGGATTTCCCGGCGTGGTTTGCCTTCATCGCGCTTGTGGCGGGTACCGGCAATCTCTTGAATGCGCGGTTGGTGATGCGTCTTGGCATGCGGCTGATGGTTATCGGTATATTTGGCGCCCAGATCGTCGTTTCCACCGTCATGGTCGTTTTGTTCTCATCCGGTTGGATGCCTGATGCGGCTGCATTCTGGGCTTTTCTATTTTGGGTGTGCTCGGTCTTTTTCACGGCGGGGCTTACCCTTGGCAACCTCAACGCTCTGGCGCTTGAGCCCATGGGTCATATCGCCGGAACGGCGGCCTCTGTCGTGTCGGCATTGGCCACGATCGGTTCGGTACTGATCGCCGTTCCGATCGGTCTGGCCTTTGATGGAACACCGTTGCCGTTGATGGTGGGGGTCTTGCTATGCTGCCTTGCCTCTTTGCCTATCATGCTCATCCTGCCCAAAGCCGACCGGTGACAGGCGGCAATTTCTGCTATCCGATAACGGCTGGCCGATATTGGTTGTCAGCGGCGTTTCAACCCTAATGATCGCACAGGCATGCCCCTAACCGCCAAATGGGTAGCCGCATTGGTCGGGAAAAGGTGTGAAAGCGTGTGGATGAGTTTGGGCGGAGTTGAGCGTTAACTACCATCTGTTTACCAACCAGAACTCGGACGGACCAGAAAGAGATTTCCCTCCGACAACTCGGGGCGGCCAGTTTCCCCAACGGGTCGCCTCCATTTCCCTAGCCTGCCGCCCTATTTCGCCCTGGCGGCCAGATCGCGGGCAATGGCATGGGCGCCTTTGATCCGGTCGCTACCACGTGGCCAGTCGCGGCTGATGACGATCTTGTTGTCCTTGACCTTGGCCAAGCCGCGCTCGGCCTGCAGAAATTCCACAAGACCAGCGGGATTGGCATATTTGTCGTTGTGGAACTGAACTGTCGCGCCTTTAGGGCCAGCGTCAAGGCGCGCGATGTCCGCACGTCGACAGAGCGCCTTTATGCGCATGACCAGTAGCAGGGTGTTAACCTCACGCGGAAGCGCGCCAAACCGGTCGATCAGTTCGGCGGCAAATCCTTCCATCTCGACCTTGTCGGTCAGGGTTGAAAGGCGACGATAGAGCCCAAGCCGTACATCGAGGTCAGGCACATAATCTTCGGGAATGAGGACGGGCACGCCAAGGTTTATCTGCGGCGACCATTGACCGTCTGCATCGACCGCGCTTTCGATCTCACCTGATCTTATCTTGCCAATCGTTTCTTCGAGCATGGATTGATAAAGCTCATACCCTACCTCGGTTATATGCCCGGATTGCTCTTCGCCTAGAATATTCCCGGCCCCCCGCAGGTCAAGATCCTGACTGGCCAGCGAGAATCCCGCCCCAAGGCTGTCAAGGCTGCCCAGCAGACGCAGCCTTTTGGTGGCGGCAGGCGTCAGGGGTGCACGGGGTTTGGTTGTCAGATAGCAATAGGCACGGGCTTTGGCCCGCCCTACCCGGCCCCGGATCTGGTACAACTGAGACAGGCCGAACATGTCGGCGCGGTGAATAATCATCGTGTTTGCGGTCGGAATATCAAGGCCGCTTTCCACAATCGTTGTTGCCAGAAGCACATCGTATTTCCCGTCGTAGAAGGCGTTCATACGGTCATCAAGTTCTCCAGCAGCCATCTGCCCATGGGCGATAACATAGGACACTTCGGGCACATGGTTTTTCAGGAAATCCTCGATCCCCGGCAGATCGGCAATCCGCGGGACGACGTAAAAGCTCTGCCCGCCGCGATACCTTTCGCGCAACAGCGCCTCACGTATAGTCACAGAATCAAATTCGCTGACATAGGTGCGGATCGCCAGCCGATCTACGGGTGGTGTCCCGATTATGCTTAGATCCCGGACCCCTGTGAGCGATAGTTGAAGTGTTCGCGGGATTGGCGTCGCGGTCAGGGTCAGCACATGAATTTCGCTGCGCATTTCCTTCAAGCGTTCTTTATGAGTAACGCCGAAATGCTGTTCTTCATCGACCACCAGCAGGCCGAGGTTGCGGAATCTTACCGATTTGGCCAGGACGGCGTGGGTTCCGATGACAATGTCAACCGTGCCGTCGGCCAGACCGTCACGGGTCGCTTGGGCATCTTTTGCGCTGACAAAGCGCGACAAGGGGCGCACCGACATCGCCGTACCCCGGAACCGTTCAGAAAATGTTTTGTAATGCTGGCGCGCCAGCAACGTGGTTGGCGCGATAATCGCAACCTGCTTACCCGAAAACGCGGCAATAAAAGCGGCCCGCATCGCCACTTCGGTTTTGCCGAAGCCGACATCACCGACGATCAGCCTGTCCATCGGGTTGCCGCGCGCCAGATCGGCCACAACATCGTCAATCGCCGACATCTGGTCATCGGTTTCCTCATAGGGAAACCGGGCGGCGAAGGCGTCCCATTCGTGATGAGAGGCTTCCAGGATCGGGGCCTTGCGCAGCAACCGCTCTGCTGCCACACGGATCAGCCTTTCGGCGATCTGACGAATCCGGTCCTTCAGTTTGGCTTTCTTGGCCTGCCAAGCGCCGCCGCCAAGACGGTCCAGCAAACCTTCTTCATGGCCAAACCGGCTTAGCAGTTCGATATTCTCGACCGGCAGGTAAAGCCGGTCGCCGCCAGCATATTCGAGCGAAACACATTCATGCGGCGCACCAAGTGCCGTAATTGTTTCAAGCCCCTTGTAGCGCCCTACCCCGTGATCGACATGCACGATCAGATCACCGGGTGACAATGATTGCGCTTCGGTCAGGAAATTTTCGGCCTTACGGCGCTTTCTTGCGCCGCGGATCAGCCTGTCGCCAAGCACGTCCTGTTCCGAGATGACGGTCAGGCCATCGCTTTCAAATCCGTGTTCCAAGGCCCAGACGGTCAGATAGAGGCTGCCTTTGCTTGGGGCCAGGTCACGGATGTCGCGCGCCAGATTGATGCCGGTGACATCTTCGTCCTCCAGCAGCCCTTTCAGCCTTTCGCGCGCACCGTCGGAATAGGACGCGACAACAACCTGACCGCTGTGGCGTTTTGCATCAATATGATCAGACAGAGCCCTAAAAAGGCTGACATTTTCTAGCTGGCGCTCTGGCGAAAAGTTTCGACCTATCCTGCCACCGGCATCCAGAACACCGGGCCCTGTTGCCTGTGGCAGCGCCACCAGCTGGATGACGCGATGGTCAGATAAGGCACTCTGCCAAGCCGCATCATCCAGATAAAGCAACCCCGGCGGGCAGGGTTTGTAGATGGAATCCACCCGGTCTTTCCGCCGCAGGGCTTCATGGCGGGTGTCATACTGATCCTCGATGCTTTCCCAACGCGCCAAACGGGCGGGTATGATTTGATCGTCAAGCATGACGCTCGCGTCTGGCAGATAGTCAAACAGCGTTTCCAGCCCGTCGTGGAAAAACGGCAGCCAATGCTCCACGCCCGCATGTTTGCGGCCTGCGCTCACGGCCTCATAAAGCGGATCATCGGTTCCGGCCGCGCCAAATTCGATGCGGTAATTCTGGCGAAACCGGGTTATGGCGGCTTCGTCCATGATCACTTCGGAAACCGGCGCAAGTTCCACCGATGTCAGTTTTTCCGTCGTGCGCTGGGTTGCCGGATCAAATCGGCGCGCCCCGTCGAGCACATCGCCGAACAGATCGAGCCGGACCGGACCACCCTCACCCGGCGGATAAATGTCGATAATGCCGCCACGCACCGCATAGTCGCCGGGCTCGGTCACTGTCGGACTTTGCGAAAACCCCATCCGAACCAGAAAGGTCCGCAGCGCTTTTTCATCGACCCTGTTGCCCACCTTTGCGGTAAAGACGGCCCTGGATAGTATTTTCCGGGATGGCACCCGTTGGGTTGCCGCGTTCAATGTGGTCAGCAGTATAAAGGGGGCAGCCATACCATGGGCCAACCCCGTCAATGTTGCCATACGCGCCGCGGACACGTCGGCATTGGGTGACACACGGTCATAAGGCAGGCAGTCCCAGGCGGGAAACGTCAGAACTACCGCCTCCGGCGCAAAAAAGGACAATGCGGCACGCATTGCCTCCATCCGCTTGTCGTCGCGCGCGACGGGTACAACCGATGCCCCCTTGACCAATTCCTGGGCCAAAAGGCGTGCGTCATATCCCTCAGGGGCACCGGACAGTAAAAGATGTTTTGGCGGGTTCATGCCGCTCACCTATCCTGCCTGATTGCCGTGTCAACCGGGCAGAATGGAGACGTTGAAATTTTGCAGCATTCCCCAGAAGGCCGTGATGAAAATCGAAATCATTCCCATAACTTGAACCGTGACCCGGTGAATGGCCAGACGTTTTCGCAGATCTTCGCCGGATGCACCAGTCTCTTCGATTTTCCGTGCCGTGCTGAAGCTCATCGATGCGACAATCGACAAGGGCATCGCGATCAGGAAAACCGCCTGACAAAACTCGATATGATAGTAGAAGCCTAGTAACGCCAGGGTCGTTAGCGCGAAAGTCCCCATTGCCATCAGGATGGTACCTGCTTCGCGTGCGATGTAAAGAATACGGGTTACGTTGATGCGGGTAATGTCCGCCAGATCCTGTTCGGCCTGTCCGCCATGCCGCCTTGCGCGCAGCACCATGTCATAGGGTATGCCCAATATCCAATGCGACGCCGTTGACCAGGTCACGGCAAGCGCAATCCAGTACCAGAGGTTGGAGAATGATCTGAGATCGATCAGATCAAATATCAACTGAGACAAGTTCAAATTCTGCTCCTGATCGGCGCGTTTTGGCGATGCTACCGAGGCGCTGCGACGGTTTCCACCCTTGAGATATATCAAAAAGCGTGTAACCGGTTGAATCGAACAAGAACAGAGCCCATGCAATGACCCCAGCCTCAGCTGATTATCCCGCCACACGTTTTCGTCGTTTGCGCCGAACTGCAGCCCTGCGCGATCTGGTTCAGGAACACAGGCTTTCGGCCAAGGATCTTATCTGGCCGCTTTTCGTCACTGATGTCGCAGGTGCAGATATCGAAATCTCCTCCATGCCCGGTGTTTCGCGCCTGACGGTGGAGGGTGCGGTGCGCGCCGCTGAAACGGCGGCACGTCTGGGCATTCCGGCGGTCTGCTTGTTTCCCTACACGGATGCGGCCTTGAAAACTGAAACCTGCCAAGAGGCCTGGAACCCCGAAAACCTTTCGAACCGTGCCGTCAGGGCGATCAAATCCGCTGTGCCCGATGTGGCGATCATGACGGATATCGCGCTTGATCCCTATAACTCAAACGGCCATGACGGTCTGGTTCGTGACGGTGTAATCTTGAACGACGAAACGGTCGAAGCCCTGGTACGTATGGCTCTGGCGCAGGCCGAGGCTGGTGCGGATATTCTGGGCCCTTCTGACATGATGGATGGCCGCATTGGCGCCATCCGGCAGGCGCTGGAATCCCAGGGGCATAAGGATGTATCTATCCTGTCCTATGCCGCCAAATATGCGAGTTCGTTTTACGGGCCATTCCGTGATGCGGTCGGGGCGTCGGGTGCGCTGAAGGGAGACAAGAAAACCTATCAGATGAACCCCGGCAACCGCGATGAGGCCCTGCGCCTTGTCGCACGCGACCTTTCAGAAGGGGCTGACATGGTCATGGTCAAGCCCGGTATGCCCTATCTCGACATCTGTGCGACGGTAAAGCAGGAATTCGGGGCGCCGACCTTTGCCTATCAGGTGTCGGGTGAATATGCGATGATCAAGGGCGCGGTTCTGAATGGCTGGATGAAGGAAGATGTTGTTCTTGAAAGCCTGCTGGCGTTCCGGCGGGCGGGCTGCGACGGTGTGCTTACCTATTTCGCGCCTGACATCGCCAGGTTGTTAGCCTCATCCTGAATGCCTGTACTTATTGGCGCTGGCCCGCGCAATAACCGGTAGTTTACCACAACACCTAATGACATAGGCCGCAAACTGCCCTATAGATGGTATAGGATTGGTCGGATAAGGCCAACATGACCTATGAGAGCGGAGCAAACATATGACAGGCATTTCCCGTCGCGGAGTTATTCTTGCCGGCAGCGCAGCTTTCGGGCTGTCAGCTTGCGGCAATGGCGTGGGCAGTCCGGGTGCTGCCCAGTTGGACGCGCGCGTTGACGCGACGCGCGATTATTTGCGCAACAATTTTCCGGGGGCTGCAGATCTGATGCCCAAGGCCGTGGGCATTCTTTATATACCGCTTGTGACAGAAGCCGGGTTTGTATTTGGCGGTGCATTCGGCCGGGGCGCGCTGCGCATCGACGACGTAACGGTCGATTACTATTCCTCGACCCAAGCCAGTTGGGGGCTTCAGATCGGCGCACAGCAATATGCCCATGCGTTGTTTTTCATGACCGAACAGGCACTGGGTGAATTCCGCAGCGCAGATGGATGGGCCGCAGGCGCTGATCTTGAATATGCACTTCCCGATGGCGGTCGTTCGGCAGGTGTGGAAACGACCACCACATTGGCCCCCGTCGTGGCATATGTCTTTGGGCAATCTGGCTTTATCGCCGGTGCGACGCTTAAAGGTACAAAGTACAACCGGATCATCCCGTAAACGTCCGCATCGCGTCAGGGATCCAGACAAAAGCGGGCGGCATGACCGCCCGTTTTTGATTTCAGTGGATCACCCCAATGCCCGCAGGCGGGCAATCAGGCTCGATGTGTCCCAACGGTTACCGCCCATTTTCTGGACGTCCTTGTAAAACTGATCGACAAGCGCGGTAACCGGCAAACTCGCACCATTTTCGTCGGCCGTGGCCAGACAAATCCCCAGATCCTTGCGCATCCAGTCTACCGCAAAGCCAAACTCAAACTCGTTCTTGGCCATGGTTTGGTGCCGATTGGCCATTTGCCAACTGCCTGCTGCGCCCTGACTGATGACCTCGACCAGTTGTGGAATATCGAGCCCGGCCTTTTCGGCAAAATGGAGCCCCTCAGCCAACCCCTGAACAAGCCCTGCGATACATATCTGATTGACCATCTTGGCTAACTGACCAGCGCCAGACGGACCCAGAAGCCGGCAGATACGTGAATAGGCGGCGATCACGGGTTCGGCCGCGTTGTAAAAAGCCGCATCGCCGCCGCACATGACCGAGAGCACACCATTTTCAGCCCCCGCCTGCCCGCCAGAAACCGGCGCATCGACATATCCGAGGCCAAGTTCAGTTGCGCGCGCTGACATATCCCGCGTTACCGCCGCCGAAACCGTCGTATGATCCACAAATATGGCGCCCTTGGCCATTCCGGCAAAGGCACCTTCTGGGCCTTCGCAGATGGCACGCAGGTCATCATCATTGCCCACACAGGCCATGACAAATTCAGCGCCCTTGGCGGCCTCAGCCGGGGTGGTCCCGGAATTGCCCCCGTGTTGCTTGACCCAGGCGGCCGCTTTGGCCGGGCTGCGGTTGTAGACGGCTACGCTGTGCCCCTTGGCCACCAGATGCCCCGCCATGGGGTACCCCATCACTCCCAGACCCAGAAATGCCACCTTCGCCATAACACTCTCCCATTATCATTGCGGTTGATGCCGTTCTGCCCTAGTTAACCGCCCGGTTCCTGTCGTCAACCGATACCGTCATTCCGGGGCCATTCTGTATTCGAAACCCGGCCCCGCAAAACTTTACTGGTCCATATGTTTACCGCATTCCGTTGGCTCTTGCGCATATTTCTCGGCCTCGCGGCACTGGTCGTCGCGGTGCTTTGCCTGGGGTATTATTTCGCGTCACGCTCCTTGCCGGAATATGATGCGGAATTTGTTCTCAAAGGCCTTAAAGACCAGGTCGAGATCGTCCGCGATACTGCCGATGTGCCACACATATTCGGCCGTAACGATGCGGACGTGTTTTTTGGCCTGGGTTTTGCCCATGCGCAGGACCGGCTTTGGCAGATGACCGTGATGCGCCGCACGGCGCAAGGCCGGCTGTCAGAGGTATTCGGGCAGGTCAGCGTCAAGACCGATGAATTGATGCGGCGGCTTGATCTTTATGGAGCGGCGTCACAATCGCTGACAGTGCAGGATGAAGAAACCCTGAGCGCGCTCAAGTCCTATTCGGATGGGGTGAATGCGTGGATCGGTGTTGTGAATTCCCAATCCAAGGGCCGGGGCGCGCCAGAGTTCTTTTTGTTCTCAAATCAGATTTCCTATTGGCAGCCAGTGGATTCACTGGCCCTTTTCAAGCTGATGGCGCTCAAGTCATCGTCCCACCTAAACTCTGAAATACTTCGTGCAAGGTTGTCGCTGCTTTCCAAAGACTGGGCGCGCGATCTCATGCCGGATGTGCCGGGTGAAGGTCTGGCCGCGTTGCCGCGCTATGCCAGCATCATGCCGGGTGTGATGCCTTCCTACGCCGCTTTGTCACCCCAAGACCCAATGACGCCGGTACCGGGGCGCGCCTTTGCCGGGGCATCAAATGCCTGGGCGGCCGCCCCTGCCCGGTCCGTTGCCAATGGTTCCCTTATCGCCAATGACCCGCATGTCGATTTCAGCGCTCCGGGCCGTTTTTATCTGGCGCGGATGGAACTGGCATCAGGGGGGGTGATCGGGGCCACCATACCCGGAATTCCGGCTATTCTGGCGGGGCGCAATACCGGGCTTGGCTGGGGTATTTCGACTGCTTGGCTGGATGATCAGGACATCTTCATCGAAGAGCTGGACCCGGCAAACAATGAACGCTACCGCACGGCGGAAGGCTGGAAACCCTTCGTGAACCGCCGCTCGATCATCGAGGTGAAAGACAGCACACCCGTTACAGTCACTCTACGCTGGAGCGATAATGGCCCGATTTTACCCGGCTCCCATTTCGATCTGGCATCGGTTACGCCGAAGGGGCATGTTGCAGCCCTTTCCTGGACAGGAATGGACCCGAATGACCGATCGTTGAGTGCCGCCATTAAATTGATGCAGGCCCAGTCCGTGCCCGAAGGGATGGCCGCCGGGCAGGATTTTGTGGCCCCTGCACAAAATGTGACGATGGCCGACCAGACAAATATCGCAATGATCATGTTCGGTGCGATGCCCGCCCGCAATCCGGCACAACAG
>JAOUMG010000396.1 GCA_029881635.1 Paracoccaceae bacterium
GAGGTCATTCCAGATGGGTATCATGTTGAACACGGCGACCGTGGCCATGGCTGGCCGAACCAGTGGCAGCACAAGGCGGAGAAAGATCGTGTATTCGCTGAGCCCGTCGATGCGCCCGGCATTCTTGAGGTCGTCAGAAACCTGCCGCATGAATTCGCTCAGAATGAATACCGCAAGCGGCAGTCCCTGAGCGGTGTAAACGAGGATCAACGCCCAGAGCGTGTTCACCAGCCCTGTCGCCACCATCATTTCGAGGATAGCGACGGTGCCGATGCGGATCGGGATCATGATGCCCAGCGCCAGGTAGAGCCCCATCAGCATATTGCCCCGGAACCGGTACTCGCTGAGCGCGTAGGCCGCCATCGCGCCGAACAGCAGCACGAAGAAAAGAGAGGCCACGGTGACGATCATCGAGTTCTGGAAATAGAGGAAGAAATCCCCCTGTTTCATCACCGTCTCGTAACCGATGGTTGAAAAGCTCTCTGCATTAGGCAGCGCCAGCGGTTCGCGAAAGATCGACCGTCGCTCTTTGAAACTGTTGATGATGATGATGAATACCGGGAAGAGTGCGATCAGCGTATAGAGGATCAGTGCGCCGTGCATCATCACCGTGTTGAGCGGGTTTGAGCGTGCCTTGTTCATAGCTGGTACCTCCGCATGCGGGTCTGGATGCCGAAGAGATAGATGCAGACGCCAATCAGAATGATTGCGAACATCCCCCCCGCGATGGCTGAACCCATGTGAGGGTCGCCGAGTTGCAGCTGGAAACCGAAGAAAGTGCGATACATGAAGGTGCCGAGGATGTCCGTGGAGAAATCCGGCCCTGCGAGCGCGCCTTGCGCGGCGTAGATCAGGTCGAAGGCGTTGAAATTGCCAACAAAAGTGAGGATCGAGATGATCCCGATCGACGGCAGGATGAGCGGGAGCTTGATCTTCAAGAAAGCGGCCATGCCGGTGATGCCGTCGACCTCACCGGCCTCAAGGATCTCTTCCGGTATCGTCAGCAGCGCGGCGTAGATCAGCATCATCGGAATGCCGACGAACTGCCAGACCGAGACGAGGGCAAGCGTCGTGAGCGCATATTCCTCTTTCCCGAGCCATGGAGCGTAGAGCGATTTCAACCCGACCCAGTCCAACATGCCGGGCGCAATGCCCCAGATCGGCGACAAGATCAGTTTCCAGGCAAAGCCCACGATCACGAAGGACAGGATCGTCGGAATAAAGATGGCCGAGCGATAGAGCGCGGCAAACCGCAGGCGCGGATGGCTCAATAGCGCGGCCAGCGCGATCCCGATCGGGTTTTGAACAAGCATGTGGACCAGGAAGAACCAGAAGTTGTTGCCCAGTGCATTCCAGAACTGATCAGCCCAGATTGGATCCAAAAAAAGTGTGCGGAAATTGTCGAGGCCCACGAAGACGCGCTCCTGCTCGATCCGCGTGTAAAGCGCGAGACGCAGCGTATTGAACAGCGGGAAAATCATCACGGCGGTGTATACGATGACGGCTGGCGCAAGGAACACGAGGATATGCCAGCGGATGCGGGCTTTGTTCATGGGTCAGTCTCCGGTTAAGGGGTCCCGGGCGAAAAGCCTCGCCCGGGACAATGCGCAGCGAGGTGAAGTTACTGCTGTGGTTCGTACCAGCTGGCGAGACCGTCCTGCAGCTTCTGGCCCAGTTCCTCGGGCGATGACGTGCCCTTGATCGCGGCAACCGACGCGCCCCATGTCTCGTTTTCCAGGTTCGGAGTGCCACGCGACAGGATTTGGTAGGTTGATCGGATTGTGCTTTCACACTCCTCACGCCAGCCGACGATCTCTTTGGCCAGCGGATCTTCCAGCTCGACCGGGGTCGAGGACAGTGGGAAGAAGCCTGGCAAGGCGTTGCCGAAGATCGAAGCAAACTCGGGGCTAGCCACCCAGGCGAGGAAAGTGCGCGCTGCCTCTGGATTTGTGGTTTTGGTGTTCATACCGATGCCAATATCGGTGTGGTCCGAGATATAGCAGGTGTCGCCCGCGTTCCGGACCGGCGGCTTGAAGGCGCCCATCTCGAAATCGGCCTGCGCGTTGAAGCCCGAGATTTCCCACGAACCGGCGGGATAGATCGCGGCGCGGCCCAGTGTGAAAATGTTCTGGCTGTCGGGATAGGTCTGGGCTTCGTAGCCGTCGCCGAGATACTCGCCCCACCGTGCCAGCGTCGCATAAGGTGCAACCCAGGCTTCATCGGTTAGCTTCTGCTCACCGGCGATCAGCGCGAGTCGGCCTTCTTCACCTTTCCAGTAGTTCGGGCCAATGTTGTTGTAGCCCATCGTGGCCGCTTCCCACTGGTCGTTTGTTCCCATGGCCATAGGAATATAGTTGCCGTCTTTCTTGAAGGCGTCCAGGACGGCAAAGAATTCCTCCTCTGTATTGGGAACGTCAACGCCGACTTCTTCGAAGGCGTCTTTGTTGTAGATGAAGCCATGGATGACTGACGCCATCGGAACGCAGAAGGTGGCCGAGCCGTCATCGGTCTGCCACGCGGACTTTGCGACATTCGAGAAGCTGTCCATCGCATCGAGATCGCTGAGGTCGACAAGATGCCCCGCCTCGTAAAGCGCGAGCGAGGCGTCGAACGGACGGCACGTGATGAGATCGCCGGCCGATCCTGCATCCAGCTTGGAGTTCAGCACGGCGTTGTATTCGGCAGGCGCAGATGGCGTGAAGTTCACCTTGATGCCGGGATGGTCGGCCTCGAAAGCCGGAATGATCTTGTCCTGCCAGAGCGTCAGGTCATCGTTGCGCCAGCTTTCGATCGTCAGCGTGGCGTCCTGCGCCTGAGCGCTGGAGGCCCCGATTGCCGTGGTCAGCAGAACCAGTTTCAGAATGTTGCGTTTCATTAGTATCTCCCGTTTGGATAAGTTAATCGAGCCGCGCCAGGGCGGCGCGAAGGTTTCCTTCGGTTTCTCGAAGAAGGCTTTGGGCGGCGTCAGGCAGTTGCCCTTTAGCGACCAGAATGGCGGGCTTGACGCTGCCGCAGGTATCCTCAAGCGCGGCCTGCGCCCTCGCATCATCGACACCGGCGATGCGCGCGACCATTCCGGCGGCTCGGGCACGCAACTTGATATTGTCTGCTCTCAGATTGACCATCATGCCATCATGGACGTGACCGAGCCTGATCGCCATGAGGGTTGAAAGCATGTTCAAAGCGATTTTTTGCGCTGTCCCGGCGCCCATTCGGGTCGAACCGGACAGCACTTCGGGCGGTGTGGCGAGAAGGATCGGATGTTCTGCCAGGTCAAGAAGCGCAGACCCAGCATTGTTGGCAATACCGACAACGGTGGCCCCGGCGTGACGAGCAATACGCAC
>JAOUMG010000397.1 GCA_029881635.1 Paracoccaceae bacterium
TGACCGGGACATATTCAGCGTGTTGCAACAGGCGAACGCTTTCAACACAGATTAAGCCGACCTTGCGCCAAGGGAAAGCCCTGCTTGCGCACAGTGGCCCTGCATCTGCTCCCCATGCCCTGATCCGGAAACACCGGGATCATTTCCACTCACTCACGCCTCAGGCTGGAAACCTGCAGCGCGAATCCCTGCCTCGCCAGCCAGTGCATCATTGTCGGATGTGTCGCCCGTAACACCTACAGCTCCAACGATGGTTCCACCCGCATCACGCACCAGCAATCCGCCCGCGACCGGCATGACCTTACCGCCAAAGAGCCCATTCGCCGCCGCCATGAAATAGGCCTGTGCGTCGGCCCGCGCCTGTTGTGCGCGCCCGCCGATCCCCAGCATGATCGACCCGTAAGCCTTGGCTTGGGCAATCCCGAACCGCCCCGGCGATGCCCCGTCTGACCGCTCAAACGCCAGAACATGGCCACCTGCATCCAGCACGACAACCGACAGGGGTTTCATCCCGGCCGATGCCCCATGTGCCAACGCCTTGGCGATGATCACCCGCGCCGCCTCAATTCCAAACCCCGCCATTGTCCGTCCTTTCACTGCGCCAATACTTCTTTTTCACACCAAAACAGCAACCTACAGCTGCTGTTTAAAGCGCGCTGCGTCCTACCGCGCCGCCTTCACGGCAATCCTGCGCGCATGCAGGACCGGTTCGGTATAGCCCGATGGCTGCGCGCGGCCATGGAACACCAGATCGCAGGCCGCCTGAAAAGCGATGCCCTGAAACCCGGGTGCCATCGGCTGATAGGCAGGATCACCGGCATTCTGGCGATCCACAACAGTGGCCATCTTCATCATCGCCTCCATCACGACCGCCTCGCTGACAATGTCGTGATGCAGCCAGTTGGCGACATGCTGCGCGGAAATTCGGCAGGTGGCGCGATCTTCCATCAGACCGACATCATTGATGTCCGGGACTTTGGAGCAACCCACACCCTGATCGATCCAGCGCACGACATAGCCCAGGATCCCCTGGCAGTTGTTTTCCACCTCGCGCACCCGCTGCGCCTCGGTCCATTTGAGGTAGGCCGCCAGCGGAATATCCAGAACGGTATCGACATAGGCCCGCCGCCCGCCTTTGGCCAGCTTGGCCTGCACGGCAAAGACATCAATCTTGTGATAATGCAGCGCATGCAGCACTGCGGCCGTGGGTGACGGAACCCAGGCGCAATTGGCGCCCGCCTTCGGATGCTCGATCTTCTGTTCAAGCATCGCGGCCATCATGTCTGGCATGGCCCACATGCCCTTGCCGATCTGCGCTCGCCCCGACAATCCGCATTCCAGCCCGATATCGACGTTCTGGTTCTCATAGCCGCCGATCCAGGCCTTGCGCTTGATGAAATCCTTGCGACTGAAGGGCCCGGCCTCCATCGAGGTGTGGATCTCATCGCCGGTCCGGTCAAGAAAACCGGTATTGATGAAGGCAATCCGCGACTTGGCGGCGCGGATACATTCCTTGAGGTTGACGCTGGTGCGACGTTCCTCGTCCATCAGCCCCAGCTTCACGGTGTTTTGCGGCAGCCCCAGCACCTGCTCGACGCGGGCGAAAACTTCGTCGGTAAAGGCGACTTCCTCGGGACCGTGCAGCTTTGGTTTGACCACATAGACCGATCCGGCCACCGAATTGCGCATACCGCCGGTTTTCTTCAGGTCATGCATCGCGATCATGACCGTGATCATCGCATCCATCAGACCTTCATATACCTCGCCACCCGCGGCATCCAGAATTGACGGGTTGGTCATCAGCGGGCCGACATTGCGCACCCACAAAAGTGCCCGCCCCTTCAGCGTCAGAGGGGTTCCGTCCGGCGCGATATAGCTGCGATCGGCATTCAGCCGACGCGTCACATTGCGCCCGCCCTTTTCGAAAGTATCTGTCAGATCGCCCTTCATCAGGCCCAGCCAATTGCCATAGGCCTGAACCTTGTCCTCGGCATCGACGCAAGCGACCGAATCTTCCAGATCGGCAATCGCCGTCACGGCGCTTTCAAGCAGGATATCCGCCATGCAGGCCTGATCGCGGCTGCCGATGAAATGGGCGCGGTCGAATACCAGTTCGACATGCAGCCCGTGATTGACCAGCAAAACCGCGTCGGGCGCCTTGGGATTGCCGCGGTATCCGGCGAACTGCGCCGGATCGACCAGAGGGTGGTCATCGACCAGCAAAGCGCCTTCGTGAACATAATAACGGCGTACATCGCCATGGCTGGTACCCGCGATGGGAAAGGTTTCGTCCAGAAATACCCGCGCGCGGGTTACCACACGCGCGCCCCGCCCACGCTCATAGCCGCCCTTCGGCGGCAGGCTGCCCATCGCGTCGGTCCCGTAAAGGCAATCGTAAAGACTGCCCCAGCGGGCATTGGCGGCGTTCAGCGAATAGCGGGCATTGGTAATCGGCACCACCAGTTGCGGGCCGGGCACGGTGGCGATTTCGGGGTCTGTGTTGGCGGTATCGATGGAAAAATCCGGACCTTCGGGCAGAAGATAGCCGATCTCGCGCAGAAAGGCGCAGTAGGCCTCATGGTCATGGGGCTTGCCGCGACGGGCGCGGTGCCAATCGTCGATCTGGTGCTGCAAATTGCTGCGCTTTTGCAGCAGGGCCCGGTTCTTGGGACCAAATTCCGCCACCAGACCGGCAAAACCCGACCAGAATTCATCGGCGTCAACGCCGGTTCCCGGCAACGCCTCCCCTTCCACAAACCGCGCCAGTTCTGCGTCAACCTGCAGCCCCGCCCGAATAACCATGTCACTCATTGATCCGTCCATCAGCACTTCACCTTCGACCGCTTTGCATACATCGGCATACCCCTAGCATCCGCCGCCAGAAATTCAACCGCTCGACCACGCCTGCAACCGGAAAGGCGCCCACGTGACCCGAAACATAAAATAATGCAAACGCCGGGACAGGCACGACCATTTCCTGTCCTGAAACCCGAAAATCCGGATGCCATCGTCCGAATTTCATACTCATTGCGACCAATCAGCGGCAGGCCTATCGTTTGGTGAAGGAACGTCGACAATTGTACTAGGGGCCCTGATGCCATGACGCCAACAGACACCAGCGACCGGACAATGGTGATCGAACGGGTGATCAACGCATTGCCACGGACGGTCTGGGCTGCCTGGTTCAACCCCAAAACCTTGCCTCGGTGGTGGGGGCCGGATGGTTTTTCATGCCGCACGAAAAGAATTGACCTTCGCGAGGGCGGCGAATGGGTTTTTGATATGATCGGACCGGACGGCACGGTCTTTCCAAACCATCACCGATATACCCGCGTCACA
>JAOUMG010000398.1 GCA_029881635.1 Paracoccaceae bacterium
CCGGTATTTTGCCGGGTCCGACATGGAATGGCCGCGGTAACGATAGGTCATGACTTCAAGAATGTAGGGGCCCTTGCCCGCGCGGCAGTGGGCCGTGGCCTTTTCACTCGCGGCTTTCACCGCCAGAACATCCATCCCGTCAACCTGTTCACCGGGGATGCCGTAGGCTTCGCCGCGCCCGAACAGGGTCACCGATTTTGTCGAACGCTTGGTTGAGGTACCCATGGCATATTGATTGTTTTCGATGACGAAGATGACCGGCAGGTCCCACAATTCGGCCATGTTATAGGTTTCATAGACTTGGCCCTGATTGGCTGCACCATCGCCGAAGTAAGCGAATGTTACGCGACCGTTGCCCTTGTATTTGTCGGCGAAGGCCAGTCCCGCCCCCAAGGGGACCTGCGCGCCGACAATTCCGTGGCCGCCATAAAAATGCTTTTCCGAGGAAAACATATGCATGGAGCCGCCCTTGCCGCGGCTATATCCGCCTGCGCGGCCGGTCAGTTCGGCCATGACGCCCTTGGGATCCATGCCGCAGGCCAGCATATGGCCGTGATCGCGGTAGGATGTAATGCGCTTGTCGCCCTCTTCTGCGGCCGCTTCCAGACCGACGACCACCGCTTCCTGGCCGATGTAAAGGTGGCAAAAACCGCCAATAAGCCCCATTCCGTAGAGCTGCCCCGCCTTTTCCTCGAATCGCCGGATCAGCAGCATCTCGCGGTAGAACTTCAGCAGCTCTTCTTTTGAAGTGTTTGATTTTCCGGTGCTTTTTCGTGCGGCCATGCCGACAACCTCCCAGTGGCGAAAAAGTAGTTCAACGTTAAACTACCTTATAGCGCAATTGAACTTGTGGCGCGAGAAAAAACTGCCCGCCCATTGGCCGAAGACTGGAAAATGATTGAAGAAGCCGAGCTTGCTACCAAATCCGGCGCAAATCAGCGAATGACAATCTCATCGCTGCGGATCAGGCCCAGAACATCGCGGGCACGTTCATCCAGAAGATCAAGGTCCAGATAGGAATCCGACAATCGCAGTGTCAGATTCTGCATCCGCGCGACTTCCTCACGCAGGCGGTTGCGTTCAACGGCCAGCGCCTCTTTTTCAGAAAGCGCCTGAACGCGGCGAAAAACGCCAAAATCGCCCTGTACGGCTGCAAAGGTAAAGTAAAAGCCCATGCCAAAGGCGAGGGCAAAAAACAAAACCACGCCAAGTGCGGGGCGTTTTTTCGATACGGTCATTCACTGCCTCATGCGGCCACCTCTGTCGGGCGGCTTTAACGAATCATCGCATAGATGATTCGTGAAGGGAATCCCCCGCAGGCGAAAAACCTTTCGAAACAGGTAAATTTATCCGGCGTTTGAGGCGTCACAGATACTTTTGATCGTAGCCGCGATCGTTCGGTTGAAATCGGCATCATCCTGCTGGGCGGAAAGCCCTTCGCTCAGCGCGCGTGAAAAGCTTGCGATCATGCCCTTGTTTTTGGCCAACAGTGCATTGGCTTCATCCCGCGAATAACCACCCGACAACGCCACGACCCGCATGACGTTCGGGTGGTCGATCACCGGCAAATAGTGATTGTCCGCGCTGGGCAGGGTCAGCTTCAGCATCACCTGCCGGTCTGCGGGCAGGGCGTCGAGATGACGCAAAAGCTCGTCACGCAGGATATCCTCTGCGGCTGCCTTGTCGGCGATGGAAATGGTCACTTCCGGTTCGATGATCGGCATCAGCCCCTGGTCGAGTATCTGACCTGCGATGGCAAATTGCTGGTCCACATTTGCAGCGATGCCGGGGCGCGATGCAGCATCGATGACCGACCGCATTTTCGTGCCGAATATGCCCGCTTCATTGGCGCGTTTCAGTAAGGCGTCGAGCCCGGCAATGGGCTTCATCAGCTTCACGCCTTCCGAAGCGTCCTGCAATCCCTGATCGACCTTCAGGAATGGCACCACCCCCCGGTCTTCCCAAAGATACTGAGCCGACGGCTTGCCGCCAATTTCCTCATTCATTGTGCGTTCAAAAAGGATCGCGCCGATCACCTTGTCGCCGGTAAAGGCCGGTGCAGTCGCGATGCGGGCGCGCATCGCGTGGATCAGTTGGAACATCTCGGCGTCATTGGCGTAGGCGTTCGCACCAATTCCATAAAGCCCAAGCGCCTTGGGGGTCGATCCGCCACTTTGATCAAGTGCGGCGATAAAACCTTTGCCGGTCCGCATCTGCTGCGCCTGTTTTTGTCGTGACATGTCCATACTCCGACCGATATTCCTGATATCTCGCCCGGCCCGCTCTCGCGTTCCGGCTTTACTGGTTTTAGGCGACCCCCCGGCCTGTTGCAAACGTGGTGGCGCTAACGGCGGGTGCGGCGGTGTTATTTCAGAAACAATGCGGTGATCCGGGTCGTCAGGGCGCGCGGGCCGAGACGGGGGCCGAAGGCAAACATGTTGTTCAAGAGGCCGGTCACGCGAATCCGTTTGCCTGCTTTCATCGCCTGCCAGCCGGATTGGGCGACACCTCTGGCGGCGGGAATCGACTGGAATTTGAACAGACCGATATCCTCCATTTTTGCGTCTTTGGCGAAATTGGTGGCCGTGGCGCCGGGGCAAAGAACCGTCACCGAAACGTCGGTGCCGCGCAGTTCTTCGGCGACGGCTTCGCTCAACGACAAAACATAGGCCTTGGTCGCGTGATAAACCGCCATGTTCGCGCCCGGCATGAACCCGGCGACCGACCCGACATTCAGGATCCTGCCGCCCCCCTGATTGCGCATATGCTCCACCGCGCGTTTCATCAAAATCGTCAACGCCGTGACATTGACCATGACCGAGGACATTTCGCGGGCAATATCCGCACCCGTGAACGGACCGTTATAGCCAAGACCTGCATTATTGACCAAAACATCGACTTTGCGGCGGCTGGCGGCCTTGCGCCACAGCGCCTCTGCAGCGGCAGGATCATTCAGATCCGTTGGCAGAACCTCTATCGCTACCCCATGTTTTTCGCGCAATGTATCGGCCAGTGCCTGCAATTTGCCTGCCTGACGCGCAACGAGGATCAAATCATACCCATCGGCGGCCGCGATATCGGCAAATTCGCGCCCCAACCCCTCTGAGGCCCCGGTGATCAGTGCCCAGTTCTTTGCCATCTTTTCTTGTCCTGTTGGTTTGCTGAGCCGAACGTGAACCGCGCGGTCTGAATAGTAAACGGCTTTAACTCATCAATGCCGCGACACCGGGCAGGGTTTTGCCCTCCATCCATTCCAGAAAGGCCCCACCCGCAGTCGATATATAGCTGAAATCACCCGCCACCCCGGCCTGAT
>JAOUMG010000400.1 GCA_029881635.1 Paracoccaceae bacterium
GCCAACGATGTTTCAGATTGCCCGTCTTGTCGGTGCGACGCTGAAGGAAGTGATCGCAAGCAGCAGCCCCAACGGCCAGACCTCTGCTGATCAGTTTCGTGCGTCGGTCATACTTGGCGGCCAGATAGCCGGCGGTCAGCCAACTATTTTCCTGATATACCCTGAGGGTAATTTCATCGAAATCACCGATGACACCCCGTATTTTCAGATTGGCGAAACCAAATATGGCAAGCCGATCCTTGTGCGTGCCTATGACGCCGCGATGAGCTTTGAAAACGCGGTTAAGTTGCTGATTGTGTCCTTCGATTCTACGGTAAAATCCAATCTGTCGGTTGGCCTGCCTTTGGATATCCAGCTTTATGACAACGATTCCTTCAGCACGTCGCGACAAAAACGCGTTGAAGCGACGGATCAGATATACCAATCAATCTCTGCGGGTTGGGGCGACGCCCTTAAGGAAGCATTTGTAAACCTGCCGAGTTATACGGTTTAGTGGTCCACCCTGAATTGCGGAGGGCAGGGGCGGGTTGTGGCAACTGCGATGGTTGCAGGTCGTAATTCTCAACGCCACTCCACGGAGCCGGTGCGATCATGTTCGGCCTTGCCACGGGCACAATACCAGCAATGCCTATTCAGGTCGCTCTCTGGTGCAATCGAAGGGTTTCACTGAAAAGCAAGCGGCCTCACAGTAGAATGTGCTGTGCAACTGCTCGTTTTTCAGAAAGACCCATTGGAGCGGGCGATGAGATTCGAACTCACGACCCTAACCTTGGCAAGGTTATGCTCTACCCCTGAGCTACGCCCGCATCCTTGGGTAGGTGCGATGTATTAATTCTGCCTGCATGCCGCAAGGGGAAAATTGCGGGCAAAGCCAATTCTTTTTCTAGCATGTAGCAAAGCAAACGTATTGCAGGTGCAAATCGGACCATATGCGCATCAGGGATAGGTTGCGCGCCGACTGCGAAAAATCGGCGAAGTGCCAAGGTCAACATCTGCAACGCTGGAAAGCGGGACTGGCGGCGAATAGGCCGGTTCCTCCTTGGTGGCATGTGTGGTGCCGCGGTTTTCCGGGCCGTAGTACATCCTTCCGATCATGTGGCGCGCCCGTTCCTCCAGCGTTTCGATCTGGCGGTCGATCCGGTCCAGCCAGGCGCGTTGACGGGCATCGGTCTCGACCGTTTCGGACTGGTTCAGCCACGCCAGCGATCCGCGCAGGTTGCCCAATGTCAAAATGACGTCCTCGACCAGAAAGGTCTCAAACGCCGAATGGTTGTGTTCTGTCATTTGCCCACCCCAGTTCTGTGCGGGGTGAAACTAGCAGCGGCTGTCCTAAGATGATGCTAACTCAGCCCAATTCAATCACTGAGTTCGATCAACAGGTCCTTGGCGTCGATCTGGCTGCCCGGCTGGACATGTAATGCCTTCACGACACAGGCGCGTTCGGCATGAATGCCGGTTTCCATTTTCATGGCCTCAATCGTCAACAGAAGATCGCCGGCATTGACCTTTTGTCCGACGATGACGCCAACCGAGGCGACCGACCCGGGCATCGGGGCACCGATATGGTCGGGGTTACTGTCGGAGGCTTTGGGCCTAACGGCTGTCTTGGCCTTGATCGCACGGTTGGGGATGCGCACAACCCTGGGCTGGCCGTTCAGCTCGAAAAAGACCTTCACATCCCCTTCCTGATTGGTCTCACTCACTGCCTGCAGCCGGATTTCCAGCGTTTTGCCGGGATCAATCTCGGTGGATATTTCTTCGCCGGGCTCCATCCCGTAAAAGAAAGTGCGCGTGGGCAGCGTGCGGACCGGCCCGTAGATGCGGTGGCGGCCCATATAGTCGAGAAAGACCTTGGGATACATCAGATAGCCATTCAGGTCCTCGTCATCGACGGCAAAACCCAAAAGCTCTTTTGACACTGAGGCACGGGTGGCCTCGATATCAACTGGGGGCAAGTGTTTGCCCGGTCGGTCGGTTGTTGGTTTTTCGCCTTTCAGAACTTTTTTCTGGATGGCCTTGGGCCAGCCGCCCGGCGGCTGTCCGATGCTGCCCTTAAGCATATCGACGACGGATTCGGGGAAGGCCACATCGGTTGCCGGGTTTTCGACATCAGCCCGCGTCAGCCCCTGCGCCACCATCATTAGCGCCATGTCGCCCACGACCTTGGACGAAGGCGTGACTTTGACGATATCGCCAAACATCCGGTTCACGTCGGCATAGGTCTGTGCGACCTCGTGCCAGCGTTCTTCAAGCCCCAGCGAGCGTGCCTGTGCCTTCAGGTTGGTGAACTGACCGCCCGGCATTTCATGCAGGTAAATCTCTGATGCAGGGGCCTCCAGGCCCGCTTCAAACGCACGGTACTGCGCGCGTACCGCTTCCCAATAATTGGAAATCTTGCGGATTTCACCGATATCGAGTCCCGTGTCGCGTTCGGTATGGGCCATTGCTTCGACAATGGAGCCGAGGCAGGGTTGCGACGTGCCGCCCGAAAAGGCGTCCATGGCGGCATCAACGGCGGCCACACCGGCCTCGGCCGCGGCCATGATCGTGGCGCCGGAAATGCCTGATGTATCATGCGTGTGGAAATGGATGGGCAGGCCCACCTCTTCCCGCAGGGCCTTGAAAAGGATGCGGGCGGCAGCGGGTTTCAGAAGCCCCGCCATGTCCTTCAACCCGAGGATATGGGCGCCTGCGGCCTTCAGCGCCTTGGCGTTGTCGACATAGTATTTCAGATCGTATTTGGCGCGGTCGGGGTCGAGAATATCGGCGGTATAGCAGATCGAGGCCTCAAGCACCTTGTTGTTGGCCAGAACCGTGTCCATCGCGACGCGCATGTTCTCAACCCAGTTGAGGCTGTCGAAAACGCGGAAGAGATCGACGCCTGTCTTTGCCGACTGGCGGACGAATTCCTGCACGACATTATCGGGGTAATTGGTATACCCGACCCCGTTCGATGAGCGGAGCAGCATCTGCGTCATGATATTGGGCATGGCCGCACGCAGATCGCGAAGGCGCTGCCAGGGGCATTCCTGCAAGAAGCGGTAAGCCACATCGAAGGTGGCGCCGCCCCAGCATTCAACGCTGAAAAGCTCGGGCAGGTTCGCTGCATAGGCGGGGGCGACCTTGATCATGTCGATCGAGCGCATCCGGGTGGCCAGAAGCGACTGGTGGGCATCGCGCATCGTGGTATCGGTCAGAAGAAGCTTCTTCTGCGCGGCCATCCAGTCAGCCACGGCCTGCGGTCCTTTTTCCTCCAGCAGGTTGCGGGTGCCGGGGGCCGGGGCAGCTTTCTTCTCCGGCGGC
>JAOUMG010000399.1 GCA_029881635.1 Paracoccaceae bacterium
TCGCGCAGTTTTTCGACCGTGATCTGCATGCCCGAGGAGGTTTCGACATTGTACTGTATGCGCGATCCAAGCGCGTATTGCGCCGTCAGGATCCCGCGCAGAATGATATCGGCTGTTTCGCCTGCGGGCAGGAAGCGCAGCGACTCTGGCCGCACCATCATGGTGAAGCGCTCATTCGGGCCAAGATCCAGGCCGTAATCCTTGGCAATACCATTGACGTGAATCTCGATCCCTTTGCCGACGAGACCACCATTGGTTGTCCCCTGGACATCAAAGAGATTCACCTCGCCCATGAATTCCGCGACAAAGCGGCTGATGGGCTTGGCATAGATTTCATCCGCCGTGGCGATCTGTTCAAATTTTCCAGCCCGCATTATTGCGATGCGGTCAGACATCACCATTGCCTCTTCGAGCGAATGGGTGATGTAGACAAAGGTCTTGCCGGTACGTTCGTGAAGGTCCTTGAGTTCTTTTTCCAGTGTCTTTCGCAACCGGTAGTCAAGCGCCGAAAGGGGTTCGTCGAAAAACAGAATCTCTGGATCAAAGGCCAAGGCGCGTGCCAGGGCCACGCGCTGCTTTTCGCCGCCTGAACATTGCTGAATGCGCTTGGTGTAAAATTCGCGTGGCAAGCGCAATAGATCGAGCAGTTCATATGCGCGCTCTTTGCGCTGAGCAGGTGTAACGCCACGGATTTTCAGGGGGAATTCGATATTCTCGCCGACGGAACGGTGCGGAAACAGTGCCAGAGATTGAAAAACCATGCAGGTCGGCCGCAGGTTCGCGGGAACGGCATCAATGCGCTTGTCGCGCAGCCAAATCTCGCCCTCGGTCAGTTCATCCATCCCGACAAGCAGCCGGATGATTGTTGATTTGCCGCTGCCAGAGGGCCCGACGATGGTGAAGAATTCTCCTTCGCGGATTTCGAGGTCTGCCCCATGCAGGGCCGTGAAGTTCCCGAATGTTTTCTTGACGCCATTCAAGCGAAGTATGATCGGTGCGGCCATGGCGGTCCCGTTCAATGACAGTTGAGAATCACCTCCGCGACAATGCCGCGGAGGAGAGGTAGTGGTGAGTTTGATGGGGCCTTTGGCGCCGCGTCAACCGCGTCGTGCAGCCGTGTAGATATCGATAAGCGCGTCGTAATCAGCAACCACCTGATAATCGAGCGAGCGGGACATCTCTTCTTCCAGGCTGTCCCATTGGATTGCATCCAGCTCGTCCGCATCAAACAGCGCCATGGTGTCAGCATTGCCCATTTGCGCAACCGGGTTGTAAGTGCCTTCGGTAAAGCTGACGGCCTTGCTGATTTCCGGTGCCTGCACGTATTCAAGGAATTGCTGGGCAAGATCCGACGGGTCCGGATTATTGACGAGCGACGTAAGTTCGATCCAGACAACACCGCCCTTGCCATCAACCGGCCCGGATTTCGGCGTGATGCCGCGGATGTTGGTCGCACCGTCAAATCTGGCAGGTGATGCGGTATAGGTGCCGCCGGTGAAATAGGCGTCAATCTCGCCGTTGATCAGCGCCGTGTTGAGCGCGACGAGGTCGTCAGACAACAGCTTGGCACCGCCAAAGATCTGACCCGCTGTTTCCTTGAACTTGGCCATTCCAGCCTCATCAATCGGCTTGAACGGGTCAAGGCCGGCTGTCAGGCACATGTGAATGACGTTCCAGTTATCGTAGGTCAGGACGGCGTAGCGGCCCGCCATTGCGGGATCAAGGAACAGGTTCCAGCCCTGGTCTTCCGCCGTTTCGCGCGAGATCTTGTCGGTATTGACCACGAAACTGAAGGGGCCGTAGCGTTGAGGCATCCCCAAAAGCTCGCCGTCATCGGCGAAGGCCAGCGGGTAGGGTGCCGCGAACTCCGGCAGCATGTTGTCAAAGTAGGGCATGAACCGTTCTTTGTTGAGCGGCTTGATCAGCCCTTCGGGATAAAGCTGGTCGCGTGCCCAGGGCTGGTTCAGGTTGATCAGATCCCAGACATTGATCTCGCCCGCGCGGATCTTGTTGATCATGTCGGGATCGGAGGTGCCGCTTTCGGCCCGCACGGTCGCACCGGTGTTCATTTCGCGGAAAGGGTCCAGGACCTGATCAGAGTTGTAACCTTCCCAGCACAGGATGTTGAGCTGATCGTTGCGCGCGGCCATCGCCCGGCCCGGCGTGAGAGCGGTTGCGCCCAAGGCACCAGCCATCCCCATCGAAAATTCTCTACGGTTTATCTGCATCGTTTGTACTCCCCCTATGTGTGGCGTCAGGAATAGATTATGCCCGATTCGGATCAGGCGTCTTGACACTGAATACGCAAAACTTGACATCAAGCGGCGCTGAAGCGCGTTTTTCCGTCAGAAACATATCATAATATTGACGAAACGGGCAATTTTCTTGCCCGACCTCCAACTTTCTGACAGTTTGAACTGGTCCTAATCGTGCAAATTTTCTGTCGGAGCCGTCAAACCGGAAATCATTGCCCAGATGCCGCACGCGCAATCTTCATCTTCTTTTTCCAGCCCAGCGAAAGTGCTTTCGGCCGCCGCAACCGGTGCGGCGAGCCTTTTTCGGGAGTATAATGGTGATGTGGATTCAATCTTTGGCAATGCAGGAATTGACCCATCGGAAATCGATGATCCGGTTAACGAATTGAATCTCAGCCAGTTCTGCAATCTCTTCGAAACTGCGGCCAGCAAGACGGGTCACGACAATATCGGGTTGGAATTTGGCCGCGATTTCCAGCCGCGCCATCTGGGTGTGCTGGGATTTGCGGCGATAAGCTCGCCAACATTGGCGGCTGCATTGCGCAATCTGGAAATGTTTTTTCCGGCGCATCAGGGGAAAACCCATTTCGCCCTGACGCAAGACAGCGAAATCCTGTGGCTGCGGTACCGGATCTATGATGAACGGATCGAGCAGCGTCGTCAGGATGCCGAGCTTTCCCTGGGTATGTTTTGCAACATCTTCAGAGAGGCGCTTGGCCCGCAATGGTCGCCACTGGAAGTTCGCTTTGAACACGCGCGACCCGACGGTTACCGTGACCATGAAAAATGCTTTGGCGCGCCTGTACAGTTTGGACGTCAAACCAATGCATTGGCGTTCCTGCGAACGGATCTGGATGCGCGGATGCCAAATCCGGACCCCTATCTTTTTTCCATGGTCCAGTCGTTTCTGCAATCGCGGCGACCCGCCAAACAGGACACCGAAGCCTTCGCCGCGCGAATTCGTACCGAAATCAGAACACGGCTGGGGCGGGGTTTGCCGACACTGCATGATGTCGCGGAATATCTGGATCTGACCGAGGCTGCCTTT
>JAOUMG010000401.1 GCA_029881635.1 Paracoccaceae bacterium
GATTTTGGCGACCGCTGCCCCGTCGACAAAACTGTTGATGCGCGGCAGTGTAACCGGCTTACCCGCTGCAATCGCGGCAGCCAAGCTGGCCCCACCAGCCGGTTCAACAAATCTTATCGACGTATCGGCACCGACCGCGGCAAGATAGCCCGTTACCCCAGATGCAAGACCGCCACCGCCTACAGGCAGAATAATCAGATCCGGTTCGCTTCCAAGCTGGTCGAGAATTTCGACCGCAACACTGGCCTGCCCTTCAATCACGTCCACATCATCAAAAGGAGAAAGGAAATGCGCGTCGGCTTCGCTGCAGAATTTTTGTGCGGCGGAAAGCGTCTGGTCAAAATAGTCCCCGGCCAGACGAATTTCGACACTATCCATGCCAAAAATGCGCGTTTTGTCGATTTTCTGCTGGGGCGTTGTAACCGGCATGAAAATGGTGCCTCTGACCCCGAAATGCCGACAGGCATAAGCAACACCCTGCGCGTGATTGCCCGCGCTGGCGCAGACAAAATGCCCATGTTCAGGGTCAGACCCAAGCAGTTTCCGCATCGCCGTAAACGCGCCGCGCAGTTTATAGCTGCGCACCGGTGTCAGGTCTTCGCGTTTCAGCCAGATATCGGCGTCATATCGTGCCGACAAATGATCGTTCCGCTGCAGAGGGGTCAGGTCGAACAAGGCGCGCAATGCGTCTGTCGCGTGTCGTGCCGCTTTTGAAAATTCTGTCATGACCCACCTCTGAATGTTCTTCCTGCCTTCCGGCCACGATCCAGCAGGCCTGTCAAGTCCAACACCCATCTGGTGGCCTTGCTGCTTTGTCCAAAACCCAATACACCGCAGCCCGACAAACCCTTCGCCAGTATGAGGCTGCCCATGTCCGCCCCGAAAAAAGTCGTGCTTGCCTATTCCGGCGGCCTCGATACCTCGATCATCCTGAAATGGCTGCAAACAGAGTATGGTTGTGAGGTCGTTACCTTCACCGCTGATCTCGGTCAGGGCGAAGAGCTGGAGCCAGCACGGGCCAAGGCCATTACATTGGGGATCAAGCCGGAAAATATTCACATTCTCGACGTCCGTGAGGAGTTTGTGCGCGATTTTGTCTTTCCGATGTTCCGCGCCAATGCACTTTACGAAGGGTTGTATTTGTTGGGCACCTCAATCGCCCGGCCGCTGATTTCGCAACATCTGGTCCGCATTGCTGCCGAAACAGGGGCTGATGCGATTTCGCATGGTGCGACCGGAAAGGGAAATGATCAGGTCAGGTTTGAACTGTCAGCCTATGCACTGAATCCTGGGATCAAGGTGATCGCACCCTGGCGCGAATGGAATCTGAGCAGTCGCACAAAGTTGCTGGAATTCGCCGAACAGAACCAGATCCCCATCGCCAAGGACAAACGGGGCGAGGCACCGTTTTCCGTTGACGCCAACCTTCTTCATACATCGTCAGAGGGCAAGGTTCTGGAAAACCCCGGCGACGAAGCACCGGACTATGTCTATCAGCGCACCGTCGATCCCGAAAATGCGCCGGATCAGCCCGAAATGGTCGAGATCACTTTTGAAAAGGGCGACGCGGTAGCCATAAACGGCGAAGCTATGAGCCCGGCCACGATTCTATCCAGGCTTAACGAATTAGGCGGCAAACATGGGGTGGGTCGGCTCGATCTGGTCGAAAACCGCTTTGTCGGCATGAAATCGCGCGGCGTCTATGAGACGCCTGGCGGGACAATTCTGCTGGAGGCCCATCGCGGAATTGAACAGATCACGCTCGATAGCGGGGCAGGTCACCTGAAGGACAGCATCATGCCGCGGTATGCGGAACTGATCTATAATGGTTTCTGGTTCAGCCCCGAGCGGGAGATGCTGCAAGCCCTGATCGACAAATCTCAGGAACATGTTTCGGGAACTGTCCGGGTCAAGCTTTACAAGGGGTCGGCCCGCACTGTCGCCCGCTGGTCGGATCATTCGCTTTACTCCGAGGCACACGTCACCTTCGAAGAGGATGCCGGTGCCTACGATCAGAAGGATGCAGCCGGGTTCATCCGGTTGAATGCCCTGCGACTGAAATTGCTCGCGACGCGGAACACACGTGTGAGATCATGAGGGTTTCGCGAACCTGTTTGTAGGACAGAAGCGCTTCTTACGCACCGATCCGGTACTGAGCCAACTTTTCATAATGCGGCATTGCTGCCTCTGCCAGTCGTGCGTGGCTGTTTGGCAGGTCAGGCAGAGGGCCTTCGGGGTCGGCAAATCCTGTGGAACGATGAACCGCGCCGTACCAGTGCGGTGCCCAGATGCCGTCATTTGCATGGCCACCTGCGGGCCAGGAGAGCATTTTTTTGGTGAATGAAATACCAAGCGCCCGGCAAAGATCGGAAAGGGCCCGTTCCGGATTTGCCCTTATATCGGCACTATCGATCACGATGGGTGTCTGGCCGGTCTGCCGGGTAACGTCGTCAAAAAGTTCGGCCTGCTGAACAAAACCGATATCCAACAAAGTTGGATCTTCGCGTTTGGCTGCATAACTGGCTACCACCCGCGCTGGATGGCGGATCAGGAAAACATTGGTGCATTCGCGCATGAATCCCCGATCAATTTCCGCGATCATGTGAACTGACATGTGTTTTTGGTAGTAAAGCGGTTTGCCATCCGGATTTGGCCCGATACAGGCGGCAGCCACACGGACAGGATCGGTTTCTTGTGCTGCCAGAATCTCGGCTCTCATCGGATGATCGAGGCCGGTCGCCTTGAGATAGGCGGCATAGAAAGGTTCATCGCGGACGGCGCAATCGCCCCGCGCCGCAAAGGCATACATCATGGCCGTGGAAAGATTTCTTGGCCCGGACCACATCGCAATTTTCATAGGCACTGTTCCGATCGTTGCAGCGTTGATGCGGGGGGTTTCACACCCCCCGCGCCCCCCGTGGAATATTTTTGAAAAGAAGAAAGGGCGATCATCTGGCCACGAGTGATTTGTAGAGCTTGCGCAGGCGTTCGGTCATGGGGCCCATCTGACCGGTGCCAATCTGACGACCGTCGATGGTACTGACTGGGGTCTGGGCGCCGAAGGTGCCGGTCAGAAATGCCTCATCTGCCGAATAGGTATCAACGAGGCTGAAATTGCGTTCAAAAACCGGGATGTCGTTGTCGCGGCACAGATCGATGACTTTCTGGCGGGTGATGCCGTTCATGCAGTAGTCGCCGGTAGAAGTCCAAACCGCGCCTTTGCGAACGATGAAGAAATTGCAGGCATTGGTGGTGTTCACAAAGCCGTGCACATCGAGCATCAGCGCCTCGTCCGC
>JAOUMG010000402.1 GCA_029881635.1 Paracoccaceae bacterium
TTCCTTCCGGCTTGAAAGTTACCGCGCCGGAGAGTTGGTAGCCATAAGCAATGTCGAGGTGTTTGGCCGTATCGCCGAAGTGCGAAGCGGATCTGACGGGGCTGTTCTGGTCATGGAGGGCGGGGCTGAGGTGGCGCCCGCACAGATCACATCACTGCGGAATGCTGCCCTGCCATAAGGCTGGTCACAGATAGCGCAACAACGCGAAGCACACAGCGGCGATAACCGCCCCCAATACCACCAGACCCAGTGAACCCAGAATGGATCTGCGCGGGGGCGGGGCAGGTGTTTCGTTCTGGCGGATCAGCAGCCCTTCGGCCAGTTGTGGCAGGCGTGGTCCGAACCGTCCCAATACCCGCACCGTGCGCACCAGATCGCGCAGCAACGCCTGTGGGCCGATATTCTGTTTGATATAGGTTTCCACGACCGGTCCGGCGACCTGCCAGATATTGACATGATCGCTGAGAGACCGTGCAACGCCCTCAACCACAACCATGGTGCGCTGCAAAAGGATCAGTTCGGTCCGGGTTTCCATGCCAAAGCGTTCGGTGACTTCAAAGAGATAGGACAGTAGCCGAGCCATCGAAATGTGTGTCGCGTCCATACCAAAGATAGGCTCGCCAACGGCCCTCAGTGCCCGGGAAAATTCGTCAATATCACGATCCCGCGGCACGTAACCCGCCTCAAAATGCACTTCGGCCACCCGCCGGTAGTCGCGTCTGATGAAACCCATCAGGATTTCCGCATAGACCCGCCGGGTATATTCGTCGATCTGACCCATGATGCCGAAATCATAGGCAATGATGTCGCCGTTGGCGGCGACCTTCAGATTGCCTTGATGCATATCGGCATGAAAGTAGCCATCACGAAGCGCATGGCTAAGGAACAACTGCAGAACTCTTTCGGCCAGGGCATTGCAATCATGGCCCGCCGCCTTGATCGCGTCGACATCGCCCAAGGGAATTCCTTCCGCCCAGCCAAGCGTCATCACCCGGCGCGAAGAGAGAAACCAAAAAGGCTTGGGAACCTGAAAGCCGGTATCGTTGGCGGTGTTGGCCGCAAATTCCGACGCTGCGGAGCTTTCCAGCCGAAGATCCAGTTCGCCCAGGACCACACCCTCAAAATGCCGCACTACATCCGAAGGGCGCAGCCGCCGGGACGCAGGTGACAGCAACTCGATCAGACCGGCGGCAAAGTGAAATGCGTCGAGATCCTTGCGAAAAGCCCGTTCGATGCCAGGACGCAGGACCTTTACGGCGACGTCATCGCCAGAGGCCGCCACCCGGGCGTGATGCACCTGCGCAATAGAAGCCGCGGCAACCGGTTCGGAAAACTCCGAGAAAATCGCATCAACCGACTGGCCAAGCTCTGAGGCTACCGTCGCCTTTGCGATCTCAGTCGGAAAGGGCGGCAGTTTGTCCTGCAGAACCCTCAGTTGATCCGATAGCTCTTCGCCGACCACATCCGGGCGAGTGGAAAGAACCTGACCGAACTTGATATAGGCAGGGCCAAGTGCCGTCAGCGCCCGTGTGATTGGCGGCAGAGCGGGATCGCCGCGATAGCCGAGCCATTTGAATGGCCAGCCAAAGACCCGTGCGGCAAGTCGCAGACGGGGCGGCAGATCCATCGCCTCAAGCGCGATTTTCATTGCGCCGGTGCGCTCGAACGTTGCCCCGGTTCGGATCAAACGCCAGATATTGTGAGGTCCCCGCACCTAGAGTTTCCACCCCGAATGCAGTGCGGCAACGCCCATTGTCAGGTTACGGTATCTGACCTGATCAAAACCTGCCTGCCGGATCATCTCTGCGAACGCCTCTTGGTCGGGGAATTTTCGGATCGATTCGACCAGATACTGATAGCTGTCGCGATCACCTGCAACGATCTGACCCATAACCGGAATGACGTTAAACGAATAGCGATCATAGGCCCATTGCATTGCGGGATTGGGTAGCTGGCTGAATTCCAGCACCATCAGGCGTCCACCGGGTTTCAAGACTCGATAAGCTTCGGACAGAGCATCGGGGATGCGGGTCACATTCCGAATGCCAAAGCTGATCGTGTAGACATCGTAGCTGTTGTCAGCAAATGGCAGGGCCATAGCGTCGCCCACAACCCAGCCGAGCCGACCAGCCAGATCTTCGGCTTCGGCACGTTTGCGGCCTTCGATCAGCATGGATTCGGTCATATCAAGAACGGTTGCCGATGCCCCCGGCGCGCGTTTCAGGAACCGGAAGGCGATGTCGCCGGTGCCCCCAGCCACATCCAGAAGCTTTTGACCGGACCTGGGTGCCAGCCAATCCATCATGGCGTCTTTCCACAGTCGGTGAACCCCGACTGACATCACGTCATTCATCACGTCATAGCGGTTGGCCACGCGCGAAAAGACGCCATGGACCATGCCGGCCTTGTCGTCTTCGGCCACTGTCTGAAAGCCGAAATGGGTGGTACGCTGGTCAGTGTTGCTCATCAGGTCTTGCCGTTTCGTAAAACTCATCCTCCTTATAGAAGCCTTGGCCGTTAAGACAATGCGGCGCAGTTGCCGAAGGAACGACATGCCGGAACTACCCGAAGTTGAAACTGTCCGCGCAGGGCTGATTCCGGCGATGGAAGGCCAGGTGATTGAAAAGGCCGATATCCGGCGCCCTGGCCTTCGGTTTCCGTTCCCGGACCGTATGGCCGAACGGCTCACCGGCGCGCGGGTGGAGAGGCTGCGGCGACGGTCAAAATATATTCTTGCCGATCTTTCGACAGGTGAAACCCTGCTGATCCACCTGGGCATGTCCGGCCGGATGCTGGTTTCCGGGCAACTGGCGGGCGATTTTCATCATGACCATCCAGCACCGGCCAAACACGACCATGTTGTACTGGATATGGCTGGCGGCGCGCGTGTGACCTTCAACGATGCCAGACGATTCGGCGCAATGGACCTGATGGCCACGGAAGATGCCGAAACCCATTGGCTGTTGCGGGGTATCGGGCCCGAACCTTTGGGTATGATTTTCATGAAAATTACCTGCAAGGGCATCTGAAGGGCCGGAAAATGCCAATCAAATCGGCGCTTCTGGATCAGCGTTTGGTGGCCGGCCTCGGCAATATCTATGTCTGCGAAGTTCTTTTCCGGGCCAGAATCGATCCTCGCCGTAAGGCTGGCGATTTATCGTCAAAACAGATCGCGGGCCTTGTCCCTATTATACGTGATGTATTGCAAGAAGCCATTGCCGCAGGGGGGTCAAGCCTACGCGATTATCGGCAGGCTGACGGGGAACTAGGCTATTTTCAGCATAGGTTTC
>JAOUMG010000403.1 GCA_029881635.1 Paracoccaceae bacterium
TCAAAATATCCGTCAGCTGATCGAGATCATCTTCTGACAGGCGCGCAAACAGCATGTCTACTTCGGCCTGATGCTCTTCAGCCAGCCGTTCGAACTGCTCCAGCCCCGGCTCGGTCAGGGCCACATGCACCGCCCGCCGGTCGCTGGACGAGGGTGTGCGCTGCACCAACCCCTCGCTTTCCAGCCTGTCGACGACAGCGGTGGCATTGCCATTGGATACCAGCAACATTCGGCTCAGCTCGCTCATCATCACGCCGTCGCGGCGACGGTAAAGTGCCGCCATCACATCAAACCGCGGCAGCGTGGTCGCATGATTGACCCGCAGGTATTCACGCAGATGGTTTTCGGCCATCCGCGTCACCCCCAAAAGCCGGATCCAGGCTTTCAGCCGCCGCTTGGCCAGGGCACTCATACCTCGCCCCCCGAAATCGCGATGGCCTGCCCGTTGATCCCTTCGGATCCCGGCGCGCAAAGCCACAGTGCCGCCGCTGTCACCTCGGCAGGCCGGATCAACCGCCCTTGGGGGTTCATCGCCTCCAATGCCCCCCGTGCCGCCGCCTTGTCGCGGCCGGTTTTCTCCATGATCACTGCAATCGTCTGTTCGGTCATCGGTGTATCCAGAAACCCCGGGCAGATCGCATTCACCGTCACCGCGCTCGGCGCCACTTCCAGCGCCAAGGCGCGCGTCAGCCCGATAACCCCGTGCTTGGCTGCTGCATAGGGGGCGATCTTGGCATAGCCTTTCAGCCCGGCGGTAGAGGCAATAGAAATAAGCCTCCCCCAGCCCGGCATCTGCAACAGTCCTGCGCGCAGCGTCAGGAACACTCCGGTCAGATTGACTGCAATCATCGCATCCCACTGCGCAAGCGTGGTGCGCCGAAGCGGTGCGGAATCCGCCGCGCCCGCATTGGCGATGACGATATCGACCGGACCCGCCGCCGCGAACATCGCGGCAACCGAGTCTTCATCCGTTACGTCGGCGACCACTGTCCTGATATCCGCGTGGCGGGCTGCGACCGCTTCCAGCGGTTCGGCCCGGCGCCCTGAAATGATCACCTCTGCCCCCGCCCCTGCAAATCCGAGCGCGAGATCCGCCCCCGTTCCGGTGCCGCCGCCCGTGATCAAAACGCGTTTACCGTCCAAGCTCATACCCGTATCGCCTCCTGTGCCCGGTCAGCCAATCGCCAGACCTGATCACGCCCGGCTTCATAGGGTTTTGGCCAGGCTTCCTGCCGATCGCCAATCGCGGCCCCCGCATGCAGCGTCCAATAGGGATCGGCCAGATGCGGGCGCGCCAGACAGACCAGATCGGCCCGCCCCGCCATCAGGATCGAATTGACGTGATCGGGCTCATAGATATTGCCAACGGCCATGGTCTTCAGGCCGGTCTCATTGCGGATCCTGTCCGAAAACGGCGTCTGGAACATGCGCCCGTAAACCGGCTGCGCCTCGACCGAGGTTTGCCCCGCGGACACATCAATGATGTCCGCGCCGGCGTCTGCGAACATCCGTGCGATCTTGACCGCCTCATCCGGTGTGACGCCCGCATCCCCCATCCAGTCATTGGCCGAGATTCTGACCGACATCGGCTTTTCGTCCGGCCAGACCGCGCGCATGGCCGAAAGCACTTCCAATGGATAGCGCATCCGGTTTTCGAGCACGCCGCCATAACCATCTGTACGAATGTTCGATAAAGGCGAAATGAATGCCGAAATCAGATAGCCATGCGCCGCATGAAGTTCGATCATGTCAAATCCGGCACGTGCTGCCATCCGGGTGGCCGCGACGAATTCATCACGGACCCGGTCCATATCGGCCCGATCCATAGCCCTAGGCACCGCATTGCCCGATGACCAGGGAATCGCCGAAGCTGATATCAGCGGCCAATTGCCTGCCACCAGCGGCGCATCCATGCCTTCCCAGCCGATCCGGGTCGATCCCTTGCGCCCCGAATGGCCGATCTGGCAGCAGATCCTGGCTTCCGTCTCGGCATGGACGAAATCCACCAGCCGTTTCCACGCCACTTCATGTTCGGGCGCATAGAGCCCCGGACAGCCGGGCGTGATACGTCCTTCGGGGCTGACACAGGTCATTTCGGTGTAAACCAGCCCCGCCCCACCCTTGGCGCGTTCAGCATAATGCACGAAATGCCAGTCATCAGGACAGCCATCAACCGCCCTGTACTGGGCCATTGGCGATACGACGATACGGTTCTTCAAGGCCATGTCACGCAAACGGAAGGGCGCGAACATCGGCGCGCGCTGCGATCCCTTCGCCCCTGCCTCGGTCTGAAACCATGCCTCTGCCGACCCGAGCCAATCCGCATCGCGCGCCCGCAGGTTTTCATGGCTGATCCGCTGTGACCGGGTCAGCAGCGAATAGTTCAGCTGCACAGGGTCCAGATGCAGATAACGTTCCACATCCTCGAACCACTCGACCGAATTGCGTGCCGCAGATTGCAGGCGCAACACCTCCAGCCGCCGCACTTCCTCATATCTGGCAAAAGCATCGGGCAACCCCGGCTCGGTTGCGACATATTCCGCCAGCGCAATCGCGCTTTCCAAGGCCAATTTGGTTCCCGACCCGATGGAAAAATGCGCCGTGGCCGAGGCATCGCCCAGCAAAACCACATTCTCATGGCTCCATTTTTCGCACAAAACCCGCGGAAACCGGATCCAGGCAGACCCGCGGATATGCCCCGCATTGGTCATCAGCGCATGCCCACCCAGATGTGCGGCGAATATCCGTTCGCAAACCGCGATGCTTTCGGACTGCGACATGGCGACGAAACCGTAGGCATCAAAGGTCGCCTGACTGCATTCAACGATGAATGTCGCTGTGTCATCGTCAAACTGATAGGCATGGGCCCAGATCCAGCCCTTGTCGGTCTCTTCAAAGATGAAGGTAAAGGCGTCGTCGAATTTCTGATGTGTCCCCAACCAGACAAACTGGCACAAACGCAGGTCGATATCAGGGCGGAAGCTTTCGGCAAACTCGGTCCGTGTGCGTGAATTCAGCCCGTCACTGGCCACCACCAGATCATAGTCAGCAGCATAGTCCGCCGCCTTTCCGGCCTCGGTTTCAAACTGTAGGTCAACCCCCAGCTCCCGGGCGCGGGCCTGAAGGATCAGCAACAACCGCTTGCGCCCGATGCCACAAAACCCGTGGCCCGTGGACAGGATCCGTTGCCCCCTGTGGTGAACGGCTATGTCGTCCCAATAGGCAAAGTGGTCGCGGATGGTGGCAGCACTTTCAGGATCATTGGCATGCAGATTGTCCAATGTCTC
>JAOUMG010000404.1 GCA_029881635.1 Paracoccaceae bacterium
AAGCTTAACACAGGCAAAGCTTTGCATCAGTGTCATGCGTTGAAACCCGACGAGTTCGGTATGATCGCGCAAAACCTCGGTCAGCCGATAGAACGGTATGCGGCTGTATAGGTGGTGTACGTGGTGAATGCCGATATTTGCGGTGAACCAGCGCAAAACCGCGGGCAGATCGTAGTGCGAGCTTCCGTGAAGGGCTGCATCATGAAGCTGCCAGTTTTCGTCCTGATCCCAAATGGTTTCCTCGAACTGATGCTGTACATAGAACAACCATACCCCGATCGAGGCTGCAATGATGGAGGTTGGTACAAAGATCAGCAGCAAGGGCATCAAACCGCCAAAATAGATGATGACAGCCAGTGCCGCACCGATGGCAGCATTGGTGGCCATGGCGCTCGTCCAGTATTTGAAGCTGTTCAGCAGTCCGAGCGGTATGCGGTTTTGCAAAAAGAACAGATAGGTCGGCCCCAGTCCGAACAGGACAATTGGGTGGCGGTAAACGCGGTAATGGATTCGGCCCAGATAGGACAGATTGCGATATTCCTCGACTGTTAGGGTATGCACATCGCCCATGCCGCGTTTGTCGAGGTTTCCCGATGTGGCGTGGTGAATCGAATGGGTTCGCCGCCATACATCATAGGGGGTCAGCGTGAGCACACCCAAAACCCGCCCGACCCAATCGCTGACATGACGGTTACCGAAAAAGGCGCCATGCCCGCAGTCATGCTGGATCGCAAAAATACGAACCAGAAAGGCCCCGTTGACGACCGCAATGGCGAAAGCCAGCCAATAGCTTATCGACAAGGACCACCATGCCAGTGCCCAAAGGGCCAGAAACGGAATGAGGCTGACCAGAAGCTCAAAAATACTGCGCGCATAGTTGGGTTCGCGGTATTTCGCCAGAATTTGCACCCAGCTGCGCGATGTAAGCGCCGCCGGTGTCGCAGTTTCCTGCGGAGCGGTTTTGGACATGTGAGTACTGCTTTCCTGCTTTTTTGTTAACTATGCGATAAACTAAAGGGCAGATTTGGCAAGTGATTTGAACGAAGACGCTGCGGAATGATGTAGAATTGATCACAAGATCGAATGCCCGGTCGGATTTTGCGGCTGCATAACTTCGGCCCGTTGACGCCGCATGGGCGCGCGGATACCTGAGGCGCCATGGCACGCGCACCCCTTTTACAGCTTTCTGAAATTTCGCTGACCTTTGGCGGCAACCCGGTATTTGACCGGCTTGATCTGGCTATTCAGCCCGGTGACAGAGTGGCACTGGTGGGGCGCAATGGGTCGGGCAAATCCACGCTGATGAAAGTGATGGCCGGTCTGGTTGAGGCTGATAGCGGATCGCGCGCGGCCCCGCCGGGCGTGGTTGTGGGCTATATGGAGCAAGAACCAGACCTGTCGGCTTTCGCCACTTTGGGCGATTTCGCCGCCTCGGGGTTGCCCGAAGGTGAGGATTACCGTGTTTCGGTTGTTGCCGAAGGGCTGAAATTTGACCCCGAAACACCGGTTTCGGCGGCATCCGGCGGTGAAAGACGGCGTGCAGCGCTTGCCAAATTGTTGGCAGAGGCGCCTGAATTGATGCTGCTGGACGAACCGACCAACCATCTCGATATCGAAGCTACGCTATGGTTGGAGGAAACCCTGCGCACGACCCGCACGGCCTATGTTCTGATTTCGCATGACCGGGCTTTTTTAAGGGCTCTGACACGCGCCACGCTCTGGATTGACCGGGGGCAGGTGCGGCGTCAGGAAAAAGGGTTTGAGGCCTTCGAGGATTGGCGAGAAACCGTTTGGGCGCAGGAAGACGACGCCCGCCACAAGCTGGAACGCAAGATCAAGCATGAAGCGAAATGGGCGGTGGAAGGCATATCGGCCCGACGTACGCGCAATCAGGGCCGGGTGCGGGCCTTGCAGGCGCTGAGGGCGGAACGCGCCTCGATGATCCGCCGACAGGGCACGGCGGATATGGCGCTGGACTCTGGGCAGGCATCTGGCCGTCTTGTGATAGAAGCTGTAGGGATTTCAAAAGCTTTTGAGGAAAAGCTGATCTTGAATCCCTTTGACCTGAAAGTGTTGCGCGGTGACCGGGTGGCGTTTGTCGGGCCAAATGGCGTCGGTAAAACCACGTTGCTCAAGATGCTGACCGGAGAGATTGAGCCGGATGGCGGCAGCGTCCGGCATGGGACCAATCTGCAAGTCGCGGTCTTTGATCAGGCGCGCGCGGCTCTCGATTTTTCCATGACGCTGTGGGAAGGGTTGGTCAACGATCCTGAAATGGCGGTGTCAGGGCGCGCCGATCAGGTGATGGTGCGCGGTACGCCGAAACATGTTGTGGCCTATCTCAAGGATTTCTTGTTTGACGAAGCACAGGCGCGCGCGCCCATCGGGTCTTTGTCGGGGGGTGAACGGGCGCGGCTTTTGTTGGCAAGGATCATGGCCAGGCCATCAAACCTGCTGATCCTTGATGAACCGACGAACGATCTGGATGTCGAAACACTGGATTTATTGCAGGATCTTCTGGGCGATTATGACGGCACGGTTCTGTTGGTCAGCCACGACCGCGACTTTATTGACCGGGTGGCCACAACGACAATCGCGCTGGAAGGTGATGGCAGGGCCACCGCCTATGCGGGCGGATGGAGCGACTATCTGGCCCAGCGGCAAGCCCCGCCAAAGGCAAACGGTGCTGCGAAACAACCTGCAAGTCGGGCGGTATCGGAAAAAAACCTCAAGAAACCCGCGCAAACCCTTACTTTTACAGAGTTACACCGATTGAACGCTTTGCCGGATGTGATCGAAAAGCTGGAGGCCGAGATCGGAAAACTGTCGGACATCCTATCCGATCCTGATCTTTTCACCAGAGCTTCAGACCGGTTTCATCGAACATCCGAAGCGCTGGCAAAGCGACAGGCAGAACTGACGGCAGCCGAAGAGGAATGGCTGCGGCTGGAGGAGAAAGCCGCGGCCCGGTAACAGACCGCCCGTCACCCGCGGCGACGCTTGCGCCCGCCGTCCAATCCTGTCCCTGCAGTATTAAAACTGACATTGGGCAGCGTCACGATGGCACTGAGTTCGGGGAAGGGGGCCGTGGCGTGCGGAATGGCGTTGGCAGCCACGAAATGCTCCTGAAAGCGCGGCTCAATCGCGGTTTCGACTTTGTGGATGCGCCCCACCTCTTCTTCAATGGTGCGCCGTGCTTCGACATTGCAAAGGGCGATACGCGCGCCAGTCCCTGCCGCGTTGCCCGCTGATGTGACCTTATCAAGGGGGCAATCAGGACTCA
>JAOUMG010000405.1 GCA_029881635.1 Paracoccaceae bacterium
CTGCCCATGGTCGTGGCGGCGACCCTTGCCGATCCGGATCTGTTGCGGCGGCTTTTGCGGGTCAGGTCGCTATCTTCTGTCGGCGAAAGCTGAGGCATGGCTTGCGTGTCCCTGAGGTAGCGGTCTGCCCAGCATTTCGCTGAGAGACTGCTATCGACAAGCGACTATTCGGGCCGGTATGCATTAAACAAAGTTGTTTCATGCGAAAGGCATGCGCATGGCTATGCCTACCCGACGGTTGCCCTTAACCGCACTAAGAACTTTTGAGGCGGCAGCCCGTCGGCTGAGTTTCAAGGATGCGGCGGACGAGTTGTGCGTCAGCGCAACGACCGTATCGAACCAGATCCGGCAACTTGAACGTGATTGGCGGGTGCAGCTTTTTGTGCGCAAGACCCGCGCGGTGGTTTTGACCGATGCGGGCCGGTCCCTTGCGATGACGCTGGCACGCGCGTTTGCCGACATCCGTTCCGAGATAGACGCGCATGTGGAAACCCAGACCAAACGTGTAGCTGTCGCGGTAGGTCCGATTTTTGGTTCGCGTTGGCTGATCCCACGATTGCACCGGTTTCGGACGCAGCACCCCAAGATCGAACTGACCCTGCAGCATGGCCCACGGATCACGGGCATAGAAACCATGCCCACATCCGTTGCGATCGACTGGGGGCAAGGAGGATGGGCCGGTTTGGATGCGCGGTGGCTGTTCACCATTGTCTATGCACCGATGGTGGCACCGTCACTATTGAAGCGTCTTGGCGGGTTGGAAAACCCGGCCGATCTGGCGCGCTATCCGGTGATCCATCAACAGGATCGGGGCGAGTGGATGGCATGGCTACGGCTGGCTGGCGAGGAGGGCCTGAAATTCGGCGAAGAAACCATCGTAACGGATAGCAACATGGTTGCCCAGGCTGCCCTCGAAGGTCAAGGCGTGGCTCTTGGCGTATTTCCGTTCATGCAGGCCGAAATTGATGCTGGCAGATTGGTTAGGCCATTTGACATCGACCTTAACCCAGAGCGCGCCTACCATCTTCTGACACGCCCCAATGCCAGGGAAACACCCGAAATACGGGCCTTTTGTGACTGGATCGAAGCCGAAGCCCTAGGGTGCAACTGAGGCGTTGGGAAGGTCTGTCTGACACAGGTCTGCGCCGTTGCAAGAAATGTGCCAGACACCGCTATTCGGCCGCGCGACAATACAAGTCCTTTCCTTGTCGCCGTCAATGACAAGGCCCGCACCATCGCCGATTGCATAGCCTGCGGAAATGAGACCACGCTTCAGGTGGTCGCGGAAGGCGGCCGCCCGTGCCGGTTCCGTGGTAAAGTGCGGACAGCAACTACCTGGGATCAAGCCGAGCCCGGCGAGAGTTTGGTACCCGGCGCCACCACCGTCCCAAAGTGCGAAATCAAACCAGGCTACGGCCCCGGCGCTGACACCGGACAATACCACCCCGCGACGGGCGGCTGCGGTCAGAACCCGGTCGATGCCCGTCTTACGCCAGTTGGTCAACATCCGCGCGGTATTGCCACCACCCACATAGATGGCGTCAACACCTCTGGCCCAAATGTCGGCTTCATCGGCGGTTGCTTCCTTTGGAAGATGCATGACTTTTCCGCCAAGCTCACGGAACCGCCGGGTCACACGCTCGATACGATCTGGGTTATCGTCATTGGCCATGCCGATATGGCCGATCACCGGATTGAGGGGCAGTCTGGTCATCAGGAAATCCTCTAGTTGGGGATCCTGATTGTGGGTGGCACCCCCGCCGCCGAACAGCACTGCAATTACCAATTCGTATTTCCTTCTGCCGGTCCTGGATCGTTACGATGCCTCAGCCATATTGCATGCGTCACCACCCGAATAGCCTTTGTGAATGATGCGCCCAAGGAATGCTATTTGTCTGCCGATCGAAAAGGGGGCAGCTTTGCATAATATTTTTTTATGCCATAGCCCGGAATTTTGTCGTTTGTCACCGATGGCACGCGGCGTGGAGCATCCGGGCAAGCCGGAACGAACGACGCCCACCAAAAAGGGCGCGGCGGATATCAATGGGAGGATGACTGAATGAAACGACTTCTGACGACCGCATGTGTGGCGGCAATTGCCTTTACGGGCTCGGCCATGGCCGAGCCGAAAGGCACGTTCCGACAGGCGCATGAATATGGTTTCGGCGATCAGTCGAGCCTTGACCCGATCTCAAAGGGGCGGGTGTTTCAGATCACCGAAAAGCTGATGAGCCGCCTGGTAAGGCCCGACATGGAGGGCAAGCCTTCGGCCGATCTGGCAGTGGGTTGGGAGGCCAATGCCGATGCAACCGAATGGACGTTGATGCTGCGCGAGGGTGTCAAGTTTCACGACGGGTCGGATTTTGATGCCGCCGATGTGGTCTATTCGCTGAACCGGGTGCTTGACCCAGCCATGGAAAGCCCTGCGCGGTCAGCTGTGAAAATGATCACCGGTGTCGAGGCTGTCGATCCGATGACAGTCAAGCTTACCTTGGACACGCCCTTTGCGGACATGCCATTGCAGTTGATGGACTACCGTCTGCGGATGATCCCCGAAGGATCGGGCGACACCATTGCCACAACCGGTATTGGCACGGGTCCCTTCAAACTTGAGAAATTCGATCCCGCAGGCACCACCGTTGTCGTCGCCAACATGGACTATTACGCGGGTGCGCCGGGCGTCGAGCGGATGGAAATCATCGGTATTCCTGACGCGCAAGCGCGGCTTCAGGCATTGCTGGGTGGCCAGATTGACATGGAAAGCGGTATCACGCCGCAGCAGCGTGTGATGTTCGACAGCTCTGACAAATACCAAATGCAAGAGGTTCCCACCGGCAATTGGCGCGGAATTGTATTTCGTACCGATGTAGCGCCATTTTCGGATGTTCGTGTGCGCAAGGCAATGCGCATGGCTGCGGATCGCGACGCGCTCTTGGCACTGGTCGAGGGCGGCAATGGCAAGATCGCCTGCGATACGCCCGTCGGACCGACGGATCAATACCGCGCTGACCTTACCTGCCCGCAGGACATCGAAGGCGCCAAGGCGCTGTTGGCCGACGCTGGGTTCCCGGACGGGATCGACATCGACATTCATGTCGCCACGCTGGAAGCGACCTGGCCCGCACTGGTCGAAGCCTATCAGGCGCAGGCCGCTGCGGCAGGTATCCGCGTCAATATCGTGCAGGTTCCCACCGATGGTTTCTGGTCGGAAGTCTGGATGAAGAAAGATGTGGTAACGACCCGCTGGAACGAACGCCCTGCCGATCAGGCGTTGCATGAG
>JAOUMG010000406.1 GCA_029881635.1 Paracoccaceae bacterium
GACTGGTCGGCCGGAAGCGCGGATTGATCGATTACAAGGAAGCCTGACCCGGGAAGGCTGCGCGAAGCGTATCGGCATGCACCCAGACAACCGTTGCAGCCAATACCGCCGCCAGGGTGGCAAACAGGATATCGTGCAGAGGATCCCAGCCCTTGTAGGGCGCGATTGCCCAGATCAGAAGCGGATAGATCAGAATGGCAGTCACCGCAGGCGCCAGCGCCGCGCCCCAGAGGCCGTAGGCCGGCACGGTCAGAAGCAGGCAGGCAATGAGCACCGCCGCGCGCACGGTGGTGAAGAAAGCGAAGCGCCCGGAATGCCCGTTGGCAAGCGGCATCGTGTCATAGGTCTGGATGATCGCGCTCGCCATGCCGCCCAACGCCACCAGAATGAGGATCGGACCCGCCGCTTCATAGCGGACGTCGTAGAGAACCCGGATCAGCCAGTCGCCGATCAGCGCCAGAAACGTCATCAACAGCAACATGCCGAGCGTTAAAAACCGGCGTGCGAGGTTGATCTTCCTACGGTTGGCCTCGCTATCGGCGGGCGGGCGGCGGGCATAAAGTGGGTAGATCACGTTCCAACTGATAGTGGTCGCCAGAAGTGCTGGAACCGAAGCCAGGAAGAACCCTATATTGTAGATTGCCAGATCGTCGAGCGAGACGTATTTGCCCAGAATCGTCCGATCGCCATGATGCACGAAGAACCCGGCAATGGTGGCGAAGAAGACGTATTTCCCGAACCCGAATATACGGCTGCAGGCTTCGCGTTCGAAAGCCAGACGGTTGGATTCCCCCTTCATGACCAGATGGCTGAGGACAGCCACGAAGACGGGACCGACCAGCGTGCCCAGCATCAGCCCCCAGACCGATTGCAGCCAAAGAGACAGTACGATCATCGCGATGGTCCCGACGATCTGACTACCAATCTCCAGCGCCACCAGGCGTTCGAGCTGGATCTCGCGCCGTGCGGTGGCGAGCTTTGTCGAGTTGAACCCCTGGATCAGTGGAACGACCGCGGCAACCATCAGGAGATCGGCCAACTGCGGCGCCTCGTAGAAGGTGGCGACCGGCTCGGCCAGGAAAAGAATGGCCAGGCACAGGATCACTCCGCGCCCGATCTGTATCGTCCAGGCGGTGTTGAGGAAGACCGGATCATGACCGCGCTCGTGCTGCAGGATAGCAGGGTTGATGCCGACATCCGAGAAATTCGAGGTCGCAACCAGAACCACTGTCACTAGCGCCATCAGGCCGAAGGCTTCGGGAAAGAGAATACGCGTCAGGATCAGGTTGCCGCCGAGCCGGATGACATTTTCTCCCACCATGCGTGTGACAACCGCCGCCGAACCTCGAATTGCACGCGCCTGATAGGTGTCTCCGCCGAAAAGAGCGAAAAATCTGTCAAACATCTCAGGCAGCGCGACCCGCCAGGAGCCCCCGGTTTCTGAGGAAGTTTTCGCAAAGGGCGGCCAGGAAGATGGCATTGGTCGAGATGATCAGCCAGTCGAACGGCATCCGGAAGCGGATGCGGGTAAAAAACAGCGCATAGGCAAGTCCAGCACCGACCCATAGCACCAGACAGAAGATCTCGAACGGGGTCATCGGATAACGCCGGATCATCAGGATCCGGAGCACCAGAGGGCCAGCGATCACCGCGATATAGGTGACCAACAGGATGACGTCGCGAAGATCCGCCCGGACGGAGGACGCGCCCCCCTCGATCACCTGATCTGACAGAAGTGCGTTCGAATACTCGAACCAATGCAGGAATTTCGCGCCGTAAAGCCTGGCCGTCCGACCCGGGTTCTCAATGATCTGCCTTAAGGCGGCGCGGGTCAGGATCCTGTTCGTCTCGATCTCGTCGGCTCCGGTGAGTTCGGTGTAGACATAGTCGGGATAAGTGACGTTCACACTGGTATCGTACCGCGCATTCGGCGCATTTCCGGCCATCAGGTTGTAGCCGGAACTCGTGGCGACGGGGATGAAGGCGTTGAAGGTGACGTAGTTGCGCAGGGTCCAACTGCCGACAACCAGGCCGGAGATCAGACAAAAGGTAACAATCTGTGGCCAGCGGTGGGCAGACTGCCACAGGATCCAGAGAAGGAAAAACGGCAGAAGCAGAAGCGTGACCGGAATCGTCAGGATCATAGCGCCATAGGCGAGTGCGGGAAGAACGGCGCCCCTCGTCCCCGGCCTGCCCCCGATCCGGTCAATCAAAAAAACCGTCAGCACCAGAAGAAAAGCGCCGAGCGTCTGCGGATAGATGGTTGTGGCCGTATAGATCACAACCGGCCAGAGCGGAATCATCACCACGGCGAAAAGACCTGCCGGTGCGGGCGCATGGCGGCGCACCAGGTGAAAAATCATCAAGAGCGTCAGTCCGACCAGAAGCGAGTTAGCCAGCCGGGCCTCGACCAGTCCGGCCCCGGCTCGAACGAGAGGGGCGAGAAAGAACACCAGTCCCGGGGCGCGATAGGCGGTAGGCTCCTCGGTTTCGGCAAAGACGCCATGAAAGGCCAGGTTGCGCGCGATATCCATGAAATCGGGCTCATCCGCCGATTTCACTCGGTCGCCTTCCAGAAGGATAAGCAGCCAACAGGCCAAAACCGTCAGCGCCACCGCCAGATAGGCAAACAGCCGTTCACGTTTGCATAGAAAGATGAAACCCTGTCCGAGACTCAACATGCAGTCCCTCACGCTAACCGAGACCGGCACTAAGGGCCTGCACTTCACCTTACAACGGCTTCGCCATGTCAGCCCGTTTTTTTTAAGTGAAAGTGCTTTCGGCGCAACCCCCGGTGGGCGTCAAGCCCGTCCTCACAGCTTCCAGCCAACCGTGGCCATGGCTCAAGCAGGGCTCAAGGTAATTGCCTTCTGCCCATTCGTTCCAGGCGTTTATGAAGAGAAGGTTTGCGTCGCCTGCAGGCCGGTATTCGGCTGTCTTTGCTCTGAGCCAGTCGCCGAATAATGCGGGCGAGGAATTGCGGAAGATGATCGCCCGCCCCCCGGGCCGCCGGGCCGAATTGTCCCAGGCCGGACAAACACCAGGAAAGAGAGTGTATTCGGGGGAGGGCTGGCAAACGTCGAAAGCGACAAATGCCTCCATGTCGTGATGCCGGTCAAATCTGCGCCAAGGCTGTGCTCGCTGCCAGTCCCGGCGCATCCGGTTCCAGATCCGCCGCCCCTTGTGCCGCTTCAGATCGGGACGGCTTTCCTGCCAGCGGTGGAAATTGCGGGAGAATGGCTGAAACTCGAGCGCCGCATCGAAACCGAGCGC
>JAOUMG010000407.1 GCA_029881635.1 Paracoccaceae bacterium
CCTGAACCTGACAGGCTACCAGCCGCCAAACCCCGAACATCACTATTTTGGCCAGCGCAAACTCGGCATGGCGATGCGTGATGTTTATGGCCGCCTGATAGATGGCCAGAACGGCGCCATGGGGGCAGTACGGTCCGGTGGTGATTCCGCTGCGGGGCTGAAAATGCAATCCCCGCCGCCAACCGAGGAAATCGTCGCCTATTTTTCCGGCCCGATCGCGGTCGGGGCCGATGGCTATGCCCGCGCCGATTTCACCTTGCCGTCGTTCAATGGAACTGTCCGGTTGATGGCTGTTGTCTGGTCAAAGACCAGCATCGGACAAGCCATGACCGATGTCCTTGTGCGCGACCCGGTGGTGGTCACGGCCTCGGTCCCGCGCTTTTTGTCGCCGGGCGACGAAAGCCGGCTTCTGCTCGAAATCGTCCATGCGACAGGCCCCTCCGGTCGCATGGGGCTGGACGTAACAGCTGACGGCATTGACATCGGGCAGGCACCGTCCGGTATGGACGTTGCCGATCAGGGCAAGGCATCGCTGTCGGTCCCGATAAATGCAGGCCCGTCAGAGGGGACGGCAACGATACGCGTCGCCCTGACCACCCCCGGCGGCAAGCAGCTTGTCAAAATGCTGAGGATCCCGATCCAGTCCAACGACCCCGAAATCGCCCGGCAGAGCCGGTTCGATCTTGCCGCCGGGCAAAGCTTCACACTTGATGCAAATGCCTTTGCCGGTCTGAACCCCGGTTCCGGAAATGCGGTTCTGGCAGTGGGCCCCATCGCCCGTTTCAACGCACCGGGTTTATTGGCGACGCTTGATCGCTATCCATATGGCTGCACCGAACAACTCACTTCCAAAGCGCTGCCGCTGTTGTATTTCGAGGAAGTAGCGACCGCGATGGGTGGTACCCGTGCCGATGACATCGGCAAGCGGGTCGAGGAATCAATCTCTCAGATCCTGTTGAACCAGTCTTCGAACGGCGCCTTTGGGCTCTGGTACGCGGATTCAGGTGACTTGTGGCTCGACGCCTATGTCAGCGATTTTCTCAGCCGGGCAAAGACCAAGGGATACGATATTCCCGATGTCGCCTTTCGCAACGCGATGGACAACCTGCGCAATCAGGTGAATTACGCGGCCGATTTCGACAAGGATGGTGGACCTATCGCCTATGCGCTGATGGTATTGGCGCGGGAAGGCGCGGCAGCCATCGGCGATCTGCGCTACTATGCCGATGTAAAGGCTGATGCCTTCGACACCCCTATTGCTGCGGCCCAGCTTGGCGCCGCATTGGCGTCTTACGGCGATCAGACCCGGGCGGATATGATGTTCGCACAGGCTGCACGGTTGATGGCTGCCACAGCGGTAAAACCCGAAACACAGCTTTGGCGCGCCGACTACGGCACCCATCTGCGGGATGCGACAGCACTTTTGGCGCTGGCCTCCGAAGCCGGTTCTACCGCGATCAGCGCCGATACCTTGGGCGACACCATCGCCGCCGGAATGACCGGCAGAACCCTTTCCACACAAGAGGCGACCTGGGCGCTTCTTGCGACCAATGCCCTGATCGACAGGCCGGGTTCCGACGGCTTCACCGTCAATGGCCAGCCTGTAAGCGGCCCGCTAATCCGCGTTCTCGAAGATCAGACGGCGGGCGGCGCGGCACAGATCATCACCAACGGATCGGGCAAATCGGCGAAGGTTACGCTGACGACCTTCGGTGTGCCGACAGAGCCCGAACCTGCCGGCGGCAACGGCTATGCCATCACCCGCACCTGGTACACGCTGGACGGCGACCCTGTTGATGCCACTGCGATCACGCAAGGTACCCGTCTGGTCACGGTGATCGAGGTTACACCCCACGGCGGCGGAGAAGCGCGGCTGATGATCAATGATCCACTTCCTGCCGGGTTCGAGATCGACAACCCCAATCTGATCCGCGGCGGCGACATCGCGGCGCTGGATTGGCTGAATACCGAGCAAGATACCCGGATGACCGAGTTCCGCCAGGATCGGTTCCTGGCGGCGGTGGACTGGAGTTCGACCAACCCCTTCCGGCTTGCCTATATTGTTCGCGCGGTATCGCCGGGGCAGTTCCATCTGCCCGCTGCCAGCGTCGAGGATATGTACCGCCCGGATTTTCGTGCGCGCACGGCTAGTGGCAGCGTAACCGTGGGGGAATGAATTGTCGTTCAACCCCGAGCAAAGACTAGGCCCGGCAATTTTCCTGCTGGTTTTGGCGCTGCTGCTGGCCGCTGCAGCACGCGATAGTTTTGACGATTGGGTTGCACGCACCGATTTGCCGCCCCTCACCATTGACACCTCGGTCGAGGTGCTGGCGCGGGACGGCACGCTTTTGCGCGCCTTCACCGTCGCGGATGGGCGTTGGCGGATGGCGCCCGGCACTGTCGATCCGCTTTTCACCAGGATGCTTGTCGCCTATGAAGACAAGCGGTTTTACGATCATTCAGGTGTCGATTTGCGGGCCATGACCCGCGCGGCCCTACAGTCGTTACGCAAAGGCAGGATCGTCTCGGGCGGTTCCACCTTGTCGATGCAGGTGGCGCGGCTTCTGGAAAACAGCGGAACCGGCAAGATCGCCGGAAAACTGCGCCAGATCCGGGTGGCGCTGGCGCTGGAACGAAAGCTGCCCAAGTCTGAAATTCTTGATCTTTACCTGCGCATCGCCCCCTATGGCGGGAACATAGAGGGGCTTAGGGCGGCCTCGCTCGCCTATTTTGGCAAAGAACCCCGGCGCCTGACCGCGGCGCAGGCGGCCCTGCTGGTCGCATTGCCGCAATCGCCCGAAACCCGCAAGCCGGACCGCCATCCGGATCAGGCGAGATCGGCCCGCACCCGTGTACTGGAACGCATGGTCAGGGCAGGTGTGCTGGAGGAGGACCGTGCCCGCGCGGCAATTTCCGAACAGATGCCTACTGCAAGGCTCAACTTCCCTGCCCTTGCCCCCCATCTGGCCGCCCGGCTTCGCACCGAAAGCCCTGGCGCGCAGGTCCACCACACAACCATAGACGCGCAACTTCAACGAAGCCTCGAACAGCTTGCCGCCCGCGCCGCGACAAACGCAGGCGACAGACAATCGCTCGCCATCGTGGTGGCCGATCATCAAACCGGCGATATCCTGGCCTCCGTCGGATCGCCCGATTGGACCAATGATCAGCGCGGCGGGTTCATTGACATGACCCGTGCCATCCGGTCGCCGGGCTCAACACTCAAACCCTTTGTCTACGGGTTGGCCTTTGACGATGGCCTTGCC
>JAOUMG010000410.1 GCA_029881635.1 Paracoccaceae bacterium
AACGCCGTTCTCGCGCGGCAAGTCCTTCGGAAAGGTTCTGGCCTATCTTGACCGGCAGGTGCCGGTGATTGGCAGCGATGCGGGCGAGCATGGCGCCTTCTTCGGGCCGGACACCGGGGTGATCTCAAACAACCCCGGTCACTGGGTCGACGCGGCGGCGGGGCTTCTGGAGGATGCCGATGCCCGGTCGCGCATCAGCGCCTCGGCTCATCGGGATTTCTGCGCCAGGCTTAGCCTTCCGGCCACCGCGAGCCGGATCGACCGTGTTCTGCGCCGGCATCTGGGCCGGAAGTTACCATAAGAACGATTATGCGAACACCTTGTGTATGCAGGTCAAACCGATCAGCGCCCGCAACGGCTGCCGCAAGACCGGACGCCGCAACGACGGTTGGAATTCCCTCGCCGCCCGACGCGCCAAGGAGACCCGCAAAGCCAGCCAGGGCTGCGATATCTGAAGTCTCCGCCCCGTCAGACTTTGCTCTCCTCAGCGCCCGGGTGTGACAATTCTACTTGGTTGCAACACTTGCTGTATTACCGAAGTCCTGAGCCATCACTAATTTCCTTGACCGGAGTCGCCTTTGTCCGACAAGCTAACAGAGCCGGGATCGTGGGATGAGGTCCAGGAGGTTTGTGTGTTGACTGAAAGAGTATTACCCATTTCCCGCCCCTATCTGAGCGAGGATGAGTTGAGGGGGGTGCGGGATGTATTCGAAAGCCACTGGTTAGGTCAGGGCTCGGAAGTCGCGGCGTTCGAAGACGCGGTGGGACGATATCTCGGGGCCAAGCATGTGGTCGCTGTCAGCACTGGCACGACAGCGTTGCAACTGGCGCTTCTCGCGCTGGATATCGGCCCGGGCGACGAAGTCATCGTGCCCTCTCTCACATTCTGTGCATCAGTGCAGGCGATCACCGCCTGTGGCGCAACACCAGTGTTCTGCGAGGTCGCCCCGAACGACCTGAACATTGATGTCGCGGATGTCAAACGCCGGATCACCAAACGCACCAAGGTCATCATGCCGGTGCATTACTGCGGCAATGCCTGCGACATGGATGCATTGCTGGCGCTCTCCAAGGAGACCGGCATCGCCATCGTAGAAGACGCCGCCCATGCCTTTGGCAGCCGGTACGGCGAACGGATGCTGGGATCATTCGGCCAACTCACCTGTTTCAGTTTCGATCCGATCAAGAACATCACGTGTGGCGAGGGCGGTGCGATCGTTACCGATCGCGCCGAAATCGCCGCACAGCTGCGCAAGATGAGGTTCCTGGGCATCGACCGCAACCGGCCCAGCGGCAGCGGCGGCGAGTATGACGTGGTCCTACAGGGGTACCGCTTCCACATGAGCAATATCAATGCCGCCATCGGTCTGGCGCAGATGAAGCGCCTCGAGGATTTCCGGCGCCGCAAGATTGCAATCGTCGACCGGTACAATACGGTCTTCGCAAGACTGCCGTATCTATCCTTGCTGGCTTGGACATTGCCGGAGACCTTCCCGTTCACCTATGTGCTTCGGATCGCTGCCGACCGGCGCGAAGCCTTCCGGGATCATCTGAAGTCGTGCGGTGTTGGCACCGGCATGCATTACCCACCGAACCACCTTCTGTCCTACTTCGCGAACGGAACCGACCGGCTTCCGGTGACCGAGAAGGTGGCTCAGGAGATTGTCACCCTACCGCTTTACTATGAGATGAGCGACGAGGATATCGATCGGGTGATCGAGGCAGTGCGGTCCTTTTGCGAGGAGATGGCAAGGCCCCTGCCCGAAGCCCGGGGAATCACGGCTATTCTTCCAGGAAGGTACTGATTTTTCGATATGTTATTTTCTTGATCCGCGATATGGGTAACGCAGTAAAAGTAACGATGTACCGAGGGGTCGGACCAGTATGATACATTATTTTCCATGACAGCGCCTGCCGCAGCTTAACGCTTCCAGGCGGGGTCGGGTTTCTGGCCTCTTGCGGTCTCCTGTTTGAGGACCGGCCCCGCAGGCATCCGGGGAAGTTTTTCTCATCTGATTTCATTTCAAGGGGGTCGCAATGAGCAACCGCTTCAACGTGACAGTTGTCATCGGCGTATTTTCCTTTGCAGCGGTGATTCTGATGTGGCGCCTCAGGAATGCTGTCCTGTCGGGCGGGAACGGTTTCACCCATGCGGATTGGCTGATCAACTATTCCAGTGGCGTGATCCGCCGAGGCATCTCGGGCGAAATCTTTCTTTCTGCCGCCGCGGCCCTGGAGGCCCATCCGCTCGTGTTGGTCGGCATCGTGCAGGCGGTGCTGACGCTGGCCATCATCGTCGGGCTGGGCGCAAAGGGTCTGATGCTTCGGATGCCGGACCAGGTGCTGGTCCTGCTACTCAGCCCCGCTCTGGTGCTGTTCTGGGTCAACGATACATTCGGTGCGTTCCGCAAGGAGATCCTGGGCCTGGCCAGCTTCGTGCCGCTTCTGTTCCCGCTGCGGCCTGCGGGCGAAACGGTGGCCGTCTGTACGACGCTTTTCTTGTTTCTCTGTGCAGTTTTCTTCCACGAAGCCAACATCTTCCTTGCACCGGCGCTGATGCTGGCACTGTATCTGCGCTTGGGCGCGGAACGGTTCGTGGTGCCGGTCGCGCTGGTCGGGGTCTTTGCCGGGGCGTCGGTGGTCTTTTCCGCAGTCTTCCTGACACTTCCCGACACCACGGGCATCTGCCAGCGGATGGTTGCCGCCGGGCTGCAGGAAGACCGCATGTGCCACGGCATCCTGACATGGCTGGACGACGGCGTCGTCGATCAGGCGCGGACGTCGAGCGCCGTCATCGCCGATATGGGCACCCTTCCGGTCATGGTGCTGCTGGGTGCCATGTTGTTGCTGCCGGGTCTGGCGATCGCCTGGGGGCTTCTGAGCAATCGGGAGCGCGTGGCGTTCCTGGTCAGTGTCGCGACGCTTTTCGTCGTGTATCTGATCGCGTCCGACTGGAGCCGCTGGCTGTCGATGCAGGTTTTTGCGATGACCTATCTGATCCTGATCGCGATGGACCGGCGAGACATCGACGCCTCGCTGCAACGCCCGGCCTATTCGGCCGCCCTTGTGTTCAACCTCGGCATCGGAATCGATCAGATCGCGCCGGTGCCGCGAGGCGGGCTCATATACAATGTTCTGGCCTCTTTCGAGAATTTCACGAGTTGACGGGTAGGGGATCCATGACGAAAGAACTGATCATCCTGCCAAGTCTTCAGGCGCAGAGAGGCGCCGAGGGCGGTTTCGTCCTGACCAAGAAGATTTTG
>JAOUMG010000409.1 GCA_029881635.1 Paracoccaceae bacterium
TTGCCTCGATTATCCGATGCCCGAATGGCACCGTTGCCTACAAGATGGGCCGATTGCTGCGACTGCACAATACCTCGACCAGCAATGCTGCTATGCAGAAACTGCATGGCTGGATATGACAATTCTGTGTTCCGTAACGGCATCTTACGGGATAATTTCACGATCCAGCCAACAGCCCTTGCCCTTGGTGGAAAACTTGCAGAGTTTCGCGCAGGTGCCGCCCGCAAAAGGAAACTGACATGACTGTTACGCGCCAAGACGTTCTTTCTGCCCTGTCAAAGATCGAATTGCCGGGGGGCGGTACGCTTCAGTCGCGCGATCTGGTGCGGGCGCTGACGATAGAGGGCGGAACCGTCCGCTTCGTGCTGGAGGCTGCCGACCCTGATGCGGCGCGCCTGCTGGAACCTGCCCGCCAGGATGCCGAGGCTGCGGTGCGCGCCCTGAGCGGTGTCACTCACGTTTCAGCTGTGCTGACGGCGCATGGACCTACACCCAAGCCCCCCATGCCGAGCCTGAAGATCGGGGGCCATCCGACACCGCAAGCCGGCCCGCAGCGTGTCACCGGCGTTGACCGGATTCTGGCGGTCGCATCCGGCAAGGGCGGGGTGGGCAAGTCCACCCTGTCATCGAACCTTGCGGTGGCGCTGGCCCGGCAGGGGCGGCGTGTTGGCCTTCTGGATGCCGATATCCACGGACCTTCCCAACCCAAGATGATGGGTGTTTCCAAACGCCCTGCATCGCCCGATGGCAAGACGATTATCCCGTTGCAGGCGCATGGCGTCACGCTCATGTCGATCGGTTTCATGCTGAAAGAGGATGAGGCCGTGATCTGGCGCGGGCCGATGCTGATGGGCGCGCTCCAGCAACTTCTCACGCAGGTTCAGTGGGGTGAACTCGATGTGCTGATCGTCGATCTGCCGCCGGGTACTGGCGATGTGCAGCTAACGCTTTGTCAAAAAACCCACCTGACCGGGGCACTTGTGGTTTCAACCCCGCAGGATGTGGCCTTGCTCGATGCACGCCGGGCAATTGACATGTTTGGCAAGCTCAAGACCCCGGTGCTGGGGCTGATCGAGAATATGTCCAGCTACCATTGCCCCAACTGCGGGCATGAGGCGCATATCTTCGGTCACGGCGGTGTCGCCGCCGAGGCGGAAAGGATCGGCGTGCCGTTCCTGGGCGAAATCCCACTCAGCCTGGACATTCGGTTGGCGGGCGATGCCGGAACGCCGATTGCCGCCGGTGACGGGGCAGTGGCCGAGGCCTATGGGCGGTTGGCGGCACGGTTGGTTGCCGGTGGGATGGCCTGAGTAGGTTCCGCTGACGGGATTACACGGGAAACATCGCCAAAAACGCTAAAAAATACGAATCACCGGACGGGTAGCGCCGGCAACAACGGCGTATTTTTGCGGCGTTTTTGTTTTGGTTCCCCGGATTCCGTGATTTTTTCAACCTGATTGGGAATTAGTGGGAAATCTGACAAAGCATAGGATTTATCTATATATTGTATTCAATGCTAGAAATGACACCATACCTGCTGCGTATTGAGTGATTACCTATATCTTGTAGGAAGATTATGGCCAGCTTGCTTCTCCAAAAACATGCGTATCGGCTAATTTTTTTGTTGCTTCCCATGAATTCCCATGTATTCCTAGCTACACGGTGAGAACGGGACAACACACGGGGCGCTAAGACCCCATGAGGCAAAAGCAGGTTTCATACAGGCACCCGCAATCATCTGACGAAAGAAGATCCGGCGCGCGAGCGAGCAGACATCCCCCCAGGTGGCATGCGCAGCTGGACGGACCCAGCGATGGGACAGGGCGGCGGATCGGGCAGTGGCAGCAGCCCGATCCGCCGTTGTCCGTTTCAAGGGGTCGCTAAGCAGAATTTCCGGGGGTGGGACAGACATAAGGAGCGCGGGCCGTTGGCACGCCGGTTCAGAGGGTCAGATACGTTTAAGGTGGACGCGAAAGGTCGTGTTTCCATCCCTGCACCTTTTCGCCGTGTGATCGAGGCCTCTGATCCCGACTGGCGCGAAGGTCTGCGCCCCAATATCGTGATTGTTTATGGTGGCGACAACCAGGACTGGCTCGAAGTCTACACGATGAAAGCCATCGAAGAGATTGACGATCAGATCGAGGACATGCAGCGCGGATCAACCGAGCGTCTCTGGATGGAAGAGCTGATGCATGGCCAATCCATCGAAACCAACATTGACGAAGACGGCAGGCTGGTTCTGCCGCAAAAGCTGCGCGAAAAGATCGGGTTGAAATCCGAAGCGTTTTTCATCTCGGCGGGTGACTACTTCAAGATCTGGAGGCCTGACACCTACGAGAAAAAGGCAGGTTCCCGCACCCGCAAACTGGCCGAGCAATACCCAGAAGATTTCGATCCGCGCAGTCTTTTGCCACCGCGCTCAAGGGGGTGAGGGATGGCCGCTGCCAGCGCCGCTAAAACCGACACTGCCCCCCACATTCCGGTATTATTGCGGCCGCTTCTCGAAGCGGTCGCACCTGTCTCTGGCATCTGGTTGGACGGCACATTCGGTGCGGGGGGCTATGCACGCGGCTTGCTTGAGGCGGGCGCCGAAAAGGTCATCGGCATTGATCGTGATCCCAGTGTGTTCAGCTTGGCCGCGCAATGGGCTGATGCCTATGGCGACCGGTTGCAACTGATCGAAGGCACATTCTCTGAACTCGACAAACTGGCAGGCGAGCCGCTGGACGGTGTTGTTTTGGACCTTGGCGTGTCCTCGATGCAGATTGATCAGGCTGAACGCGGGTTTTCCTTTCAAAAAGATGGTCCGTTGGACATGCGTATGGGCGATACGGGCCCGACTGCAGCCGATCTTGTGAACACCGCCGAAGAATCCGAACTGGCTGATATTCTCTATCATTACGGCGAAGAACGCGCTTCGCGCCGGATTGCACGCGCAATCGTTGCGGCACGCCCCTTCGCCACCACGCTTGAATTGGTAAGGGTGGTCGAACGCTGCCTGCCGCGGCCGAAACCGGGGCAAAGCCACCCCGCGACGCGCAGTTTTCAGGCGATCCGCATCGCCGTAAACGACGAATTCGGCCAACTGGCCGAGGGGCTCGAGGCCGCCGAACGGGCGTTGAAGCCTGACGGTCAATTGGCTGTCGTGACCTTTCATTCGCTGGAGGACCGCATCGTCAAACGGTTTTTCCAACTGCGTTCGGGCGGTGAAGGGCAGGGCAGTCGCTATGCCCCGGCACGCGCCGAAGTGACCACCGCCTTCA
>JAOUMG010000408.1 GCA_029881635.1 Paracoccaceae bacterium
GAACGCCGACGTGCCGATCTATGTTTACGGCGAAACCAAAACCAGCCGCCACCTGCCCAACGATATCCTGCGCGAACTGCATGGCTTCATTCACATGTTCGAGGATACGCCGGAATTTGTAGCGCGACATATCATCCGCGAAGCCAAGAGCTATCTGAACGGCATCCAGCCACCGTTCTTCAAGGCTTTGCTCAACTATGCCGAAGATGGTTCCTATTCGTGGCATTGCCCCGGGCATTCGGGGGGCGTGGCCTTTTTGAAAAGCCCGATCGGGCAGATGTATCACCAGTTTTACGGTGAAAACATGCTGCGCGCAGACGTGTGCAACTCGGTCGAGGAACTGGGTCAGCTTTTGGATCACAACGGCGCCATTGGCGCATCAGAGCGCAACGCAGCACGCATCTTCAACGCCGACCATTGTTTTTTCGTCACCAATGGCACCAGCACCAGCAACAAGATGGTCTGGCACCATACGGTGGCGCCGGGTGACGTGGTTGTTGTGGACCGCAACTGCCACAAGTCGATCCTCCACAGCATCATCATGACCGGCGCGGTTCCGGTTTTCCTGAAACCTACCCGCAACCACTACGGCATCATCGGCCCCATCCCCCAAAGTGAATTCGAGATCGACGCGATCAAGGCAAAGATCCGTTCCAATCCGTTGCTTGCCGACGTTGATGCAGACACGGTCAAGCCGCGCATCCTGACTTTGACCCAATCCACCTATGATGGCGTGCTTTACAATACCGAGACGATCAAAGGCCTGCTTGATGGCTATGTCGACAATCTGCATTTCGACGAAGCATGGCTGCCCCATGCAGCATTTCACCCATTCTATGGCAGTTTCCATTCAATGGGTCGCAAACGCGTCCGGCCCCAGCACACAGTGACTTACGCCACCCAGTCGATTCACAAGCTTCTGGCGGGCATCAGCCAGGCCAGTCACGTGCTGGTGCAAGACAGCCAGGACACCAAACTGGACCGTCACCTGTTTAACGAAGCCTACCTGATGCACATCTCAACCAGCCCGCAATACAGCATCATCGCCAGCTGCGACGTTGCCGCCGCGATGATGGAACCGCCGGGCGGTACCGCGCTGGTGGAGGAAAGCATCATGGAGGCGCTGGATTTTCGCCGGGCGATGCGCAAGGTCGACGAAGAGTTCGGCAACGACTGGTGGTTTCAGGTCTGGGGGCCGGAAGCGCTCGAGGATGAGGGCATCGGGCGCGCCAAGGACTGGGTGCTGCGCAGAACGGACGCCGATGGGATACAAAAGGCCGATGGAGAGGAATCCTGGCATGGCTTTGGTGACATGGCGCCAGGCTTCAACATGCTCGATCCGATCAAGGCGACGATCATCACGCCCGGCCTGAACATGGACGGTTGGTTTCAGGAAACCGGCATTCCAGCATCTATCGTGACCAAATATCTCGCCGAACACGGGGTCGTGGTTGAAAAAACCGGCCTCTACAGTTTCTTCATCATGTTCACCATCGGCATCACCAAGGGCCGCTGGAACACGCTTTTGACTGCGTTGCAGCAATTCAAGGACGACTACGACAAGAACCAGCCTATGTGGCGCACCATGCCGCAGTTCTGTGCCAAACATCCGCGATACGAGCAGATGGGTTTGCGCGATCTGTGCCAGCATGTTCACACGCTTTACGCCAAGTATGACGTCGCGATCCTGTCTACCGACATGTATCTGAGCGACCTGACGCCCGCCATGAAGCCCAGCGACGCGTTTTCGCATATTGCCAAGCGAACCACGCAGCGTGTGCCAATTGATGATCTGGAAGGTCGCATCACCACCAGCCTTGTCACGCCCTACCCACCCGGCATTCCCCTGTTGATCCCTGGCGAAGTCTTCAACACCAAGATCGTGGAGTATCTCAAGTTCAACCGCGAGTTTGCCCGCGAATGTCCGGGATTTGAGACAGATATCCACGGTCTCGTGCAAGAGAGCGGCAGCGATGGCTCGGTAGAGTATTTTGCCGATTGCGTGGCAGAATGATTGCGAGCGAACACAAGGCCATCACACCGCACAATTCCTCGGATCACCCGAATTCATCAGCTCCGGGCTGGCATGGTGCAACCAAGTGATTTACCACAACTCAGGTATAGGCCGGATGAAGCGAAAGGGCTAAACGATGCTTACCAATGATCAGCTGGGCAAGTGGGACCGGGAAAACTTCTTTCACGCATCAACCCATCTCGCACAATTTGCCCGAGGCGAGATTGCCAGCCGGATCATCACTGGCGGCAAAGGGGTCTATATCGAGGATCGTGACGGGACAAAGCTGCTGGATGCCTTCGCCGGTCTTTACTGCGTGAATGTCGGATATGGCCGAGCCGAGATCAGTCAGGCAATCGCCGATCAGGCCCGCGAACTGGCCTACTACCATGCCTATGTCGGCCACGGTACCGTGGCATCCGTAACATTGGCGAAAATGGTAATGGACCGCGCGCCTGCCCATATGTCCAAGGTGTATTTTGGCTTGTCTGGGTCCGACGCCAATGAAACCAATGTCAAATTGATATGGTATTACAACAACATCCTCGGGCGACCAGAGAAGAAAAAAATCATCTCTCGCTGGCGTGGATATCATGGGTCAGGTCTGATGACAGGGTCATTGACCGGGCTGGAACTGTTCCACAAAAAGTTTGACCTGCCTTTGGCGCAGGTCATGCATACGGAGGCGCCCTATTATTTCCGTCGCCGCGAAGCCACGATGAGCGAGGAAGAGTTTTCAGCCGATTGCGCGGCAAAACTTGAAGCGATGATCTTGGCGGAGGGCCCCGATACCATCGCCGCCTTTATCGGTGAGCCGGTTTTGGGAACGGGGGGTATTGTGCCTCCGCCTGCTGGCTATTGGGCCGCCATCCAGCCAGTTCTTAAAAAGTACGACATTCTGCTGGTTGCGGATGAGGTTGTTACCGGTTTCGGACGGCTCGGCACCATGTTCGGATCTACCCATTACGGTATCGAGCCTGATTTCATCACGATCGCCAAAGGGCTGACCTCGGCCTATGCACCATTGTCGGGCTCGATCGTGTCGGACCGGGTGTGGAAAGTTCTGGAACAGGGCACTGATGAAAATGGCCCCATCGGGCATGGCTGGACCTATTCGGCCCACCCGATCGGTGCGGCGGCTGGCGTGGCCAATCTGAAGCTTATCGATGATCTGGGATTGGTCGAAAACGCCGGAAACAGCGGCGCCTATCTCAACAATGCAATGAAGGCGGCATTGGGGGATCATCCG
>JAOUMG010000411.1 GCA_029881635.1 Paracoccaceae bacterium
CATCATCGACCACGGAACCCATATCGTTCCCGTGCATGTCGGTGATCCGGTGCATTGCAAGAAAATCTCGGACATGTTGTTGGAACATTTCGGTATCTATGCGCAGCCGATCAATTTTCCGACGGTTCCTCGTGGAACGGAGCGGCTGCGATTCACGCCTTCGCCGGTTCATACCTTGGCCGATATCGAGGCACTTGTGCAGGCCATGGATAAGCTTTGGTCTCATTGTGCGCTGAATCGCGCTGTCCTTTCCGCCTAGAGTTATCAACGGTCGCAATCCACCTTGCTCTGTGGTATGAATTCGATAATACGACGGGGAATGGCACGGCGAATCGTCGGCCACATGGGGATAACTAAACGGGGCAGTGAGCATGATCGGGCGGAGGGCATCTCCTTCGACGGAACAAGCGGACAAACCCAAAGGGTTTGACGACTTTGAACTGCGACTCGGCGATGTCATGCGCGGCGAACGCGCGACTTTGGCCAAATCCCTGCTTGATGTTCAGCGTGAACTCAAAATCAAGGCCAGCTACATTGCGGCGATCGAAAACGCCGATGTCTCGGCTTTTGAAACGCCGGGCTTCGTGGCCGGATATGTTCGCTCTTACGCCCGGTATCTTGGCCTTGATCCCGAATGGGCGTTTGGCCGATTCTGCGAAGAGGCGAATTTTTCTGTTTCGCATGGTATGTCCGCGGCCGCCTCCGGGCCCAAACGACCGGGCCGCCGCAAAATCGAATACAGCGACCCACTGGCCAACCCCAATGCGTCTTTCGTACCGCGGGGCGAGGCGTTTTTTGCAGGTGTGCAGCCCGGGGCCATCGGATCGATCTTTGTCTTGCTGGTTTTGATCGGCGGCATCGGATTTGGCGGCTGGAAAGTTCTGCAGGAAGTCCAGAAGGTTCAACTGGCTCCTGTCGATCAGGCCCCCGGCGTGGTTGCCGAGCTTGACCCCTTGGCCGCTGGCGGATCGGGATTTACCTCGCCCGAACAAACGACTGTGCCAAACTCAATCGCCTCTGCCGGATATGATGCGTCGCGACCCACAGATGCGCTGGACCGGCTTTACCGCCCTCAGGCGCTGGATGTTCCGGTTCTGGTGGCGCGCGATGGGCCGATTGCGGCTATCGATCCGCTCAGCGTTGGTACGCTGTCCGCATCGGCAACGGCTGAGCCGGTGGCCGAACCCGTTACCGTGCTTGGCGAAACACCGGTTCAGGTCGTGGCAGTCGCAGCACCGGGGGTGGAGATTCTGGCCGTGCGCCCGTCATGGATCAGAGTGCAGGCGGCGGATGGTGTGGTGATTTTCGAAAAGATACTGGATTCGGGTGAACGCTACGCCGTTCCGATCATGGAAGAGCCGCCGACCCTGCGCGCGGGCAATTCCGGCTCTGTTTATTTCGCGGTCAATGGCCAGACCTACGGCCCGGCAGCACCGGGGGCGCAGGTTGTCAAGAACGTCGCCCTTTCGCCTGAACTGCTAACCGAGACCTACGGCCTGGCCGATGCCAGCCTCGACGCCGATCTGGCCAAGGTTGTCGATGTAGCAAACGCCACGCAGACAGCGCAGTAAGCTGGCAGCGCAGCAAGCCGGGCATTGCCCCGAACGATCCTGCACATTATCTAGGCCCCGAATGTCCGGCCGAAAGCACCAGAATGTCCCATAATCCCATCCGCCCCTGGCGAAATATCGAACGCCGGAAATCCCGGCAGATCATGGTCGGCAAGGTCGCGGTGGGGGGCGATGCGCCGATATCCGTGCAGACGATGACAAACACGATTACGTCCGACGTCAAGGCGACGTTGGAACAGGTGCAGCGTGCGGCAGCGGCGGGTGCGGATATTGTGCGTATCTCGACACCGGATGAGGCATCGACAAGGGCCCTGCGGGCGATTGTTGCAGAAAGCCCGGTCCCGATCGTGGCCGATATCCATTTTCACTACAAACGCGCGATTGAGGCCGCCGAGGCAGGTGCCGCCTGTCTTCGGATCAATCCAGGCAATATCGGGTCGGCCGCGCGCGTGCGCGAGGTGGTGAAGGCCGCCAAGGATCATGGCTGTTCGATCCGTATCGGCGTGAATGCGGGCAGTCTGGAACGGCACCTGTTGGAGAAATATGCAGAACCCTGCCCGGATGCGATGGTGGAGAGCGGTCTCGACCATATCAAGCTATTGCAGGACAACGACTTCCACGAATTCAAGATATCGGTGAAAGCTTCGGATGTTTTTCTGGCGGCCGCCGCCTATCAGCAACTGGCCGAGGCGACGGACGCGCCCATCCATCTTGGCATTACCGAAGCTGGCGGGCTGGTTTCCGGTACGGTCAAATCGGCCATCGGGCTTGGGAACCTGCTCTGGGCGGGTATCGGCGACACGATCCGTGTGTCCTTGTCCGCCGATCCGGTGGAAGAGGTGAAGGTCGGCTTTGAAATCCTCAAATCCCTCGGCCTGCGGCACCGCGGTGTCACGATCATCTCCTGCCCGTCCTGCGCGCGTCAGGGATTTGACGTGATCAAGACGGTTACCGCCCTCGAAGAGCGTCTGGCCCATGTCACGACATCGATGTCCCTGTCGATCATTGGCTGCGTCGTCAATGGCCCGGGCGAGGCATTGATGACGGATATTGGGTTTACCGGCGGTGGGGCGGGTTCGGGCATGGTTTATCTTGCCGGAAAGCAAAGCCATAAACTGGGCAATGACAAGATGATCGACCATATCGTCGAAATGGTCGAAAGCCGCGCTGCCGAGATTGAAGCGGCACAGAAAGCCGCCGAATAGGCGCTATAGATCCCGCCGGTCGATTACGGTTGCGTTGCGATCTTCAGTTGGCGGTCCAACTCTCCCCGGAGCGCCAAACGTTCATCCTCGCTTAGGAACGCTCCAATCTCAACCTCGCGCCCGTCACCCTTGAGCGTCAGGTAATTGGGTACAGGTCCGCCAGACGGATGTATGTGCGATCTGACCCAATATGGGTTTGCCTGCCAATGCTGTTCGGGTTTGTTGTGCTGATGGCGGGTCAGCTCGACCCTGTCGGGCCAGAGCTGCAGAATCTCCAGTATTTCGCCGTCGCGGTAGCTGCGCGACAGCCCCCACCAGACCCCTGCCAGTGCCAGCGCGAAAAAGGGCAGGATACCCCACAAGACGAATGATCCGAGAAGCGTCAGCAGTGGCAGGGCCAGCATCGCCACTGTCAGTCCAATGAAAATGACAAATCCCTTACGGGGCAAAGACCGGTAGGGCCACAGATGCAACTCGGCCACAAGG
>JAOUMG010000412.1 GCA_029881635.1 Paracoccaceae bacterium
GCTGGTACGGCACACCCAATTCTTCCAGCACGATATGCACAGGGAAGGAGGCAAAATCCGGGACGGCTTGCAGGACGTACATCTTGGGCTCCGTTCTTCCGCCCGACTCGGTGCCGGGACGGTGCTGATGGGGACATTCATATCTTGGGGTGACGATCAGAGTGCGCTGCCTTCCGGAGGGTCGGCATAGATGGGGCGGGTGAAAATCGTCGGCCCGAGGCCTTCGGCGTTGGCCGCCGTCAGTGCGGCAGGCCGCGACTGCAGGTCCTGGCAGAGGGCGTGAAGGGCGGGCAGGGTGCGAAGGTCGAACCAGCCTGCGTCCTTCTGTGGGTAAAGCTGCACCCAGCGTATCAGGCAAGCGACATAGTAGGACAGAACCGAGGGCTGGTCAGCGCGCAGCCAATCCGGCCGGTCGGATTGCATCATCCGGTCGATCAACGTCAGATGCCCCGTGACCCGTTCGCGGGTTTTGGCGGCAAAGACCGATTCCGCCGCCGGCTCGCCGGCATATTTTTCCGGATAAAAGAGGTTGCGCGCCGCTGAGTGAAGCGTGTTCGACGTAAAGAAGAGCCAGGCTAGGAAGGCGGCGCGATCAGGTGCGCCGGGCTGGGGGGCAAGGTGTTTGTGTTCTTCGCTCAGCCAAAGCAGGATTGCCGCCGTTTCAAATATAGCGCCTCGCGGAGTTACAATTGCCGGGATAAGGCCGGTCGGGTTCACCCGCCGGTATTCGGCGCTGTCTTGCTGCTGGGTCGACCGGTCGACAAGGGCGGTACGATAGGGCTGGCCCATCTCCTCCAGCACCATCCGGACGATCAGAGAGGCATTGTCGGGTGCGTAGTGGAGGATGTACATTCGAGTCGCTCCTTTTTGCCCGTTATCTGCGCCGCGCTGTCAGCCTGCACAGATGAATACGACTCTTTTTCGGCAAATCCGGCGACACCTATCCGGCGCGCTGGGCTTGCGAGATGGGGCAGGACTCAGATGCGTTCCGCGTAGGTGATGAAATGGGTGATCGCCATGAAGAAACGGCCCTCTGCTGCCAGTGATTCCTGTTCGGATAACCATGCGGCAATCTCTGCATCCGGTAGCTGGCCGTTTTTTTGTGCGTAGCCGGACATCAGTATCATCAGCATCCTAGCCATTCCGTCTGGGCGCAGAACCGCGTCAAACAGGGTGAGCGGGATTGTGCAGGCGTTCTGAAACCCGTGATCTTTGAGCAGTGCCGGGAGTTTTTCTGGCACCTCGCGATCTGCCAAGTGAAGATCCCAGATCTTCATCATGCGTTCCATCCGGTCGCTGTCGGCGCTGTGCCAAACCCATGTGCCAAAATGCATATCCGAAATGACGACCCGCCCGCCCGGACGCAGGACGCGCCGAAGTTCTTTCAGCGGCTGCTCCAGATTATCGAAATACTCGAAAACCTGAACTGCCACTGCCTTGTCCAAGCTTTCATCTTCAAAGGGGATATCCTGTGCTGATCCATCTATGATCTGAACCACAGGTTCATCTTCGCACCTTTTTGCGGCCGTTGCACGCATGTCGGGACTGGGGTCTAGGCCAAAGACTAAGCCCTTTGGCCCAACCGCGCGGGCGAGTTCGAGGGTAAGAAGCCCGGGGCCGCAACCCAAATCCAGTATACGGTCGCCGGGCAAAGGGTCGACGACATCGAAGCTGGCGCGCCGCCTTTTGGCGAAATCTGAGCCCTGATAGGCAGTATCAAGAAGCTTAGTGGTGGCTGCGTCAAATTCCAGCATCAAATGTCCCCCGAATTAGGGCATCCTATCATTGAACACTTCGCCTTTGGCAAGTTGAGGGTGATTTACGCTCGCGCCCGGGCCATATCTTGCATATAAGATCTGCGCGACCGCAATGGAGTGACAGATGCCAGCCGAACTTTCCCCCATCGACAAAGCCAAATCTGCCGCGGCAAAGCGTGCGGTGGGATTTGTTCAGGACGGGATGCGGGTCGGGCTTGGCACAGGATCAACGGCGGCGTGGATGGTAAAAGCGCTCGGGGAGCGGGTTCGCGACGAGGGGCTGCGGATCAAGGGCGTTCCGACGTCGACGCGCACCGCCGATCTGGCACGAGAAGAGGGGATTGAGGTCGTCACCTTGGATGAGGCCAAATGGCTGGATCTTACCATCGACGGCACTGACGAATTTGACAGCAATCTCAACCTGATCAAGGGCGGTGGCGGGGCGCTCTTGCAAGAAAAGATCGTGGCGACCGCCTCCGATCAGATGATTGTGATCGCCGATGCGGGCAAGGAAGTTTCGCAACTCGGGGCCTTTCCTCTGCCCATCGAGGTGATCCGCTTTGGCTGGCAGACGACCAAGGCACTGATCGAGGAATTGCTGGTGTCGCTGGATGTGCTGGGCCAGACGACAACGCTTCGGATGAACAGGACCGAGCCCTATCTGACCGATGAGGGCAACTATATTCTCGATCTTCATTTGCAGCGCATCGGCAATGCCCGACAGCTGGCGCTGGTTCTCAATCAGGTGCCAGGTGTGGTTGAAAACGGGCTGTTCATTGATATCTGTGACATTGTGATCATTGGCCACGGTGACGGCAAGGTCGAGTTGCGCGACATCAATGCCGGGTCGGTGGCAAACGAACGGGTCGAATTTGCCGAGAACGAGAATGTTTTTGCGGACCTGGGCGATTGAGCTGCGACAGCGGCGGAGGCATGAGTTTTGAACGACGTATTTGACTATGACCTGTTCGTCATCGGCGGCGGTTCGGGGGGTGTTCGCGCCGCGCGGATAGCTGCGGGCGAATATGACGCCAAGGTCGCGTTGGCTGAAGAATACCGCATGGGCGGCACCTGTGTCATCCGGGGCTGTGTGCCCAAAAAACTGATGGTTTTTGCTTCGACCTATTCCGGCGCGATGGAGGATGCGCGCAGCTATGGCTGGGATGTGACCGCTACGGGATTTCACTGGCAGGCATTTCGCGCCAAACTGGATGCGGAACTGGACCGATTGGAGGCCGCCTATCGGTCGGGGCTGACCAATGCAGGCGTCACCATTCATGATTGCCGCGCGGTTGTCGAGGATGCCCATACCGTGCGGCTGGCTTCGGGTGAGGCGGTACGGGCCAAGCATATTCTGATCGCAACCGGTGGCCATCCTTTCGTGCCGGAGGTTTCGGACGGCGTGGAAGTGCTGACCTCGAACGACATATTCAAGCTGGATGCCTTGCCGGCGTCGGTGCTGATTGTCGGCGGTGGCTTTATTGCCTGCGAA
>JAOUMG010000413.1 GCA_029881635.1 Paracoccaceae bacterium
CCAGAAGGTCACGCCGAAATTGCCGCTGAAGAACTGCATCGGGCCATTCGGGCGCTCGATACCCTTGTTGGCCGGATCGACGTAGAACATTTGCTGGATGAAATTTTTGCCAGCTTCTGCATTGGAAAGTGAGGAGTGTTTCACGTGAAACATTTTGACGTTGTTGTCATCGGCGGAGGCCATGCGGGCACTGAGGCGGCCCATGCCGCGGCGCGCATGGGCGCGAAAACCGCGTTGGTGACGCTGCGTCGGGACACAATTGGCGTCATGTCTTGCAATCCGGCGATTGGTGGCCTTGGCAAGGGACATCTCGTGCGCGAAATTGACGCTCTGGATGGTGTCATGGGTCATGCGGCAGATCAGGCGGGCATACAGTTCCGACTGTTGAACCGTCGCAAGGGACCGGCCGTTCAGGGCCCAAGGGCGCAGGCCGACCGAAAGCTCTATCGCAATGCCGTTTTGAAGGCTGTTACCGAACGGGCTGGTCTATCGATAATCGAAGGTGAAGTTGCTGATTTTATTATGGAAAACCAGCGCGTTGCCGGCCTTCGCCTTGCCGACGGCGCACAGGTTTTTGCCAAAGCGATCGTTTTGACAACGGGGACCTTCCTTAGGGGGGTGATCCGTATGGGAGATGTTGCGATTCCCGGCGGGCGCATGGGGGACAAGCCTTCAATCCTTCTGGCCGATCGGATCAGCGAGTTTGGTTTGCCCTTGGGCCGATTGAAAACCGGCACGCCGCCAAGGCTGGATGGACGAACCATTAACTGGGATGTTCTGGATTCTCAGCCCGGCGATGATGATCCAGTGGTCTTTTCGTTCCTCAATTCGCGGCCGTTTTCCAGACAGGTATCTTGCGGAATCACCCACACGAATGAAAAGACCCACGACATTATCCGGGAAAACTTGGAAAAATCAGCAATGTATGGTGGGCACATTGATGGTGTGGGCCCACGATACTGTCCGTCGATCGAAGACAAGGTTGTACGTTTCGCGGAGAAAACCTCGCATCAGGTATTTTTGGAGCCCGAGGGATTGGATGATCCAACGGTCTACCCGAATGGCATTTCCACGTCTCTGCCCTGCGATGTGCAAGAGGAATATGTACGGTCGATTGTCGGGCTCGAGGATGTGAAGATCCTTCAGCCCGGCTATGCGATCGAATATGATTATGTTGATCCCCGCGCTTTGCGATCAACGCTAGAAGTTCGAGATGTACCAGGCCTATATCTTGCGGGCCAGATCAATGGAACCACTGGATATGAGGAGGCAGGCGCGCAAGGGCTCGCGGCCGGACTTAACGCTGCGCTGGCGGCGGCAGGACGCGATGCATATATTTTCAGCCGTTCTGAAAGCTATATCGGCGTGATGATTGATGATCTTGTGACGCGCGGTGTCAGCGAGCCATATCGTATGTTTACCTCGCGGGCCGAATTCCGGCTGTCTCTGCGGGCAGACAATGCCGATCAGAGGCTGACTGGTGTGGGTATAGAGCTCGGTTGCGTCGGATCTGTGCGACAGAAAGTTTTTCAGAAAAAGATGGCCGCCCTGACAGCAGGTCGCGCGGCACTTGACGCCATTTCTCTCTCGCCGAATGAAGCCGCCGTGCACGGAATTCATATCGGCCAGGATGGGCAGCGCCGGTCTGGATTTGCGCTTTTGTCATTTCCGGGCGTGACATTTGCCCAGTTGTCCGGAGTTGATCCGGCACTTGCTGCGCTGCCGCCTGAAATTGGTGAGCAAATCGCCCGTGATGCGCTTTACGCAACCTATATCGATCGTCAGAACGGCGATGTTCAGGCTATGCGGCGGGACGAAGCCCATGAAATATCAGAAGATTTCGATTATTCAGCGCTCCCCGGTCTATCGAATGAATTAAAGGAAAAACTCTCGCGGCGGCGGCCGACGACCCTGGCGCAGGCAGGCCAGATCGAGGGAATCACGCCCGCCGCTCTGACGCTGATACTGGCGACTCTGCGGAAAACCGGCAGGCAGCGTGCGGCCGGATGAATTCTTCAGCCGAATTTACCGTATCCCGTAATGTTTCACGTGAAACATTGGAAAAGCTGAAGTTGTACGAAGCATTGCTTCGCAAATGGACTCCGGCAATCAACCTGGTGGCAAAGTCTACGCTTGACACTATATGGGAGCGCCATTTCCTTGATTCTGCACAGGTTTTTGACCTTGCCCTGAAAAGTGGGCGGCATTGGGTTGACATGGGCAGTGGTGGGGGTTTTCCCGGCATGATCGCTGCGATACTCGCAGGCGCTGAACGTCCGGAAATGCAGGTAACGCTGGTCGAGAGTGACAACAGGAAGGCGACATTCCTTGCGACTGTCGCGCGTGAAACGGACACCCCGGTGACTGTCATATCGGAACGGGTTGAATCGCTGCCAGACCTAAGCGCAGATATTTTGACCGCTCGGGCGCTTGCGCCGCTTGACCAACTCCTGGCCTTTGCCGATAAGCACCTGATGCCAACCGGCACAGCGCTTTTTCAGAAAGGTGCAAACCATACAGCAGAAATTGAGCAAGCCATTGAAAAATGGCAATTTTCACTGCAAAAGCATATCAGTATGACGGATCCAAATGCCGTAATACTGGCCATCGGAGGTATTAAGCGTGTCTGACCCGACCCGCCCACCAGGACCACGGATTATTGCCGTCGCCAATCAGAAAGGCGGGGTCGGCAAAACAACCACGGCTATCAATCTGGCGGCTGCTTTGGCTGAAGATGGGCTCAATGTTCTTTTGGTTGATCTTGATCCGCAGGGCAATGCGTCGACCGGTCTGGGGCTTGAACCTTCGCAACGCGACAAAACCACGTATGACCTGCTGATCGAAGATGCGCCTCTGATCGACGTAATTCGTACCACGCAAGTCGAAGGTGTGTGGCTGTGTCCCTCAACCACCGATCTGTCATCGGCTGATATAGAGCTTTTCTCCAATGAAAAGCGCAGCTTCCTTCTCCATGATGCGCTGCGGCAACCTGCGATCGATGGATTTGCCTTTGATTTTGTGCTGATCGATTGCCCGCCTTCGCTCAGCCTGCTGACGGTCAATGCCATGGTGGCAGCCCATTCGGTTTTGGTGCCATTACAGGCGGAATTCTATGCCCTTGAAGGGCTTTCCCAACTGATGCTGACAATCAGGCAAGTACGGCAATCCGCTAATAAAAACTTGCGGATAGAGGGTGTGGTGCTGACAATGTATGACGCCCGTAACAACCTGTCGCAACAGGTTGAG
>JAOUMG010000414.1 GCA_029881635.1 Paracoccaceae bacterium
AAAGATCGAGGCGTTGAACCGTCAGGGGAAAACATTTCTGATCATCGAACATGATATGGATTTCGTCATGCAGCACTGCGATCCGGTGATCGCTTTGGCCGAAGGTCGGGTGGTTTTCGAAGGGACTGCGAGCGAAGCGAAGACCAATCCGGTCCTGCTGGACGCCTATCTGGGGGCGATGGCGGATGGGTGACGTGGCGCTCCGAGTGGAAGGAATTTATGCAGGTTATGTGCCGGATTTGCCGATCCTGAAGGACGTGCATATCACGGTGCCCCGCCATTCCATGACCGTGATCATCGGCCCCAACGGGGCCGGGAAATCTACCCTTATCAAGGCCATAGCCGGGCTGGTCAACGTCAGAGCCGGGCGCATCATTCATGAAGGGCGCGACATAACCGGCATTCGCCCGGATGTTCTGGCCGGATACGGTCTGTCCTATGTGCCGCAGTCCGATAACGTGTTTCGCACGCTGACGATCCGGCAAAACCTTGATCTTGCACTCAGGAAAGCCGGTGCAGAGGCACCCGCAAGGCTTGCCGGTCTTTATGACACATTCCCGCAATTGGCCGACAAACGCCACGAAAAGGCCGGGGCTTTGTCAGGCGGCCAACGACAGTTTCTGGCCGTGGCGCTGGCGCTGGCAAACCGCCCGTCAATCGTTCTTCTGGATGAACCATCGGCCGGTTTGTCACCCAAGGCAGCAGCCGAAGTGCTTGAACATGCACGTGCATTGACCGAACAGGGCGTCACCATTCTTTTGGTGGAACAAAACGTCAAACAGGCGCTTCGCCTTGCCGACCACTGCTACATACTGGCCGAAGGGCGTAACCAGATCGACGGACCTGCCGCCGACCTTCTGGCCGACCCGATTGTCGGCGAGATTTATCTGGGCGCCAAACGATTGCAGGCATCATGATCCAGAATCTGATTGATGGCATACTTGTCGGGTCTACCCTTTCATTGGGGGCAATCGGGTTGACGATGGTCATGCACTTGCTGCGCTTTGCCAATTTCAGCCATGCCGAACTTCTGTCCATCGGCGCCTATTCGGCGATAGTCTTTGACGCGATATTCTCGACAATGCTGCCCTTTTTGGCGGCCAAGATCGGGCCCTTGTCAATGACTTGGGCGCTGGCTCTGTCGGTTGTGGCATCCATGGCAATTACGGCGATGTCCGCACTTTTGATCGATAGGCTGGTTTTTCGCCGGGTTCGCGAAAAAGGGTCGGAGTTGTCGATGGTTTTTGCTTCCTTCGGTGTGGCCATGATCATTCGCAATGCCGTCGGTCTTATCTTCGGTCTCGGAACGCATCACTACACCAAGGATATCGTTTTCGCGGTGGTTCTAAGCCGCGACCCGATGATCCTGATAAAGCCGGATCAGGTATTCACCCTTGCCGCTGCCCTTGCGATCATGATCGTCCTGCATCTGGTCTTGTCGCGCACGACGATCGGGTATGCCCTGCGTGCGGTCGCAGAAAACCCGGCGCTGGCGCAGGTCAACGGAATCCGGCTCAGCCATATGATCGCGCTGGTGTGGCTGGTGGGCGGTGGTCTGGCTGCAGTTGCGGGGGTTTTCTACGGGCTCTCGAACCAGATCAGCCCGATGATTGGCCGCGATCTGGTGCTGCCGATCTTCGCGGCGACCATCGTTGGCGGCATTGGCAGTATTTACGGGGCTGTGCTGGGTGGTTTCATCGTCGGCATCGCGGCCAATATTGCGCTACTGGTTTTGCCATCGGGATTTAGCCCTTCCGTCCCCTTTATCATCATCCTGGCGGTCTTGTTGATCCGGCCCAACGGGCTGTTCGGTGAGGCGCGTACATGATTGGCCTCTTGTCATATGCGGTGTTCTTTTCGACAGTCGCATCGATCCTGGCGATTGCCGTGCTGGGGCTGAACCTGCAATGGGGCAATACCGGTTTGTTCAATGGCGGTATCGTCGCGTTTTTCGGGGCAGGGGCCTATGGCACCTTGATCCTGGGCGGTACCCCGCAGCCGGACCATCTGGGCGGGTTCAATCTGTTTTATCCGTTGGCGCTGATCGGGGGATGCCTGTCGGCGGGGCTGCTGGCCTGGGTCGTCGGGGTTTTGACGCTGCGTCTGCGCCATGACTACCTTGCCATCGCCACATTCGGCATCGCTGTGACATTCGAAAATATCATGCGCAATGCCGAAGCCTTTTCCGGCGGCGCAAAAGGGTTCCGTGGATTTGAACGGCCTCTCAGGGGCTGGTTTGGCGATGGTTTCGTTTACAACATGGGCTTCCTTTGTGCCGTTTTGATGTTACTTTTTGCGGTCTACGCCTTTCAGCAATCGCTGGGCGCTTCACCCTTCGGGCGGCTATTGCGTGCCATTCGCGAAGATGAGGACGCGGCGCGGTCACTGGGCAAGAACCCGGCGCGCATTCGGCTGACGGCTTTCATCGCAGGATCGGCGATCATGGGCCTGTCGGGTGGCCTTTACGCCACGTTTTACGCATTCGTCAGCCCGCAGGATGTCTTGCCGACGCTGACCTTCCAGATATGGGCGATGCTGATTGTTGGCGGGGCGGGCAATAATCGCGGCGCCATTCTGGGGGCATTCGTCATCTGGGGAGCCTGGACAGCCAGCGGCTGGGCCCTGTCCCGTTTTGCGCCGCTGGAACTGCAGTTATTCACAGGCTCGATCCAATATATTCTGATCGGTTCTGTCATCGTCGGCATGTTGTTGTGGCGGCCTCAGGGTCTCTTGCCAGAGCGGCTGGTCGTTTCACAATCAGGATCATCCAATTAACCAATCAAACAGGGAGTATGAAATGTCAAAACTCAACAATTGTAATCTGGCGGGGATGGCCTTGGGCCTGACCGTCGGTCTTTGCACGATGGGCGGGGCCGCAATGGCGCAAGATTGCACGACGAAGATAGGTGCCGTGTTGCCGACATCGGTCGACTGGGGCAAGCCCATTGCGGAAACCGCGCAATTCGTTGTCGATCAGGTCAACGAAGCAGGTGGTGTTCAGGGCTGCAAGATCGAAATGGTTCTGCGCGACAGTCAGGTTGACCCAAAGGTCGGTGTCGATGCGGCCAAGGCGCTGGTCGACCTTGACGGCGTGCAGGTCCTGATTGGTGCCGTTTCCAGTGGCGTATCCATGCCAATCCTGACCTCGGTCGCGGTTCCTGCCGGTGTGGCGCAGTTTTCATGCTGTTCCTCTTCGGGGGCGTTCACCACACTTGCACAGGAAGGCAAGACCAAA
>JAOUMG010000415.1 GCA_029881635.1 Paracoccaceae bacterium
GAATGGTGCCGTTGTTTCTGGGGCTGTTCGTGGCGTTGCCCGTGCTGGGGCATGCCAGCTGGCACATGTACCGAAAATTGCTGGCCGGTTGATGGAGCAAAAAATATGGGCACCCGAGATGGATGCCCTTCGATAGCAACAAAGACCAGCAAGCCTACTTTGTCGGCTCGGCGGCCTGTTTCAAAATGACCGGGCCATTGTCGGTGCCTTGACCGAGCGGATCGTCCTGCCGCTGGACGGAGCCTTCGAAATGGGCGCCGCTTTCGATGGCGATGGTTTTATGGATGATGTCACCTTCGACGCGGGCGGTCGATGTCAGGCGCACCTTCAAACCGCGTACGCGGCCAACGACACGGCCATTGACGACCACATCGTCAGCGACGATTTCGCCCTTGATCGTGGCGCTTTCGCCAACGGTCAGCAAATGGGCGCGGATATCACCCTCGACCGTGCCTTCGACCTGTATGTCGCCTGTGGTTTTCAGGTTGCCGACAATGGTCAGGTCTGCTGACAAGGTTGACGCCGGTGGTTTCGCCTTGGGCGCACCAGAGGAATAGTCGAATGTCGGCTTTGACGTGGCAGGCTCAGCAGCCTTCAGTTTGTCGGTCTCTGTACCCGCTTTGGGCCCGGGCTCGTTGATCCTGCTTTTAGAAAACATTTTTGGCCGCCTTGATATAGGTCATCGCATTGACTGGTGTGCCGTTCACGCGCACTTCGTAGTGAAGATGTGTACCGGTGGAACGACCGGTATTTCCCATATCACCTATCCGGTCGCCGCGCGAGACTTTTTGGCCAACTTCAACGCGAGTTTTCGACATATGGCCATAGCGGGTTTCCAAACCGAATTCGTGACGGATGGTAACGAGGTTCCCATAGCCGGATTCCCAGCCGGCATGGGTGACCGTTCCATCGGCAGTTGCATAGATGGGCGAGCCATATGCACCGGCAAAATCGGTGCCCGCATGTAGCCGACCCCACCGACGGCCAAAACCGGACGTAAAGCGGAAGGAGGTTTTGAGCGGCAGTGCGAAGGGCGATTTTTCGACAGCGATCCGGTACATGTTCATCCGGTCCAGCCCTTTGAGGATTTCTTCCGCCCGTTCCACGTCTGCAGCATCCGCGCCGGGGCCAATTGAGGGTAGTAGCGGCCCAAGCGGGCCGCCGCGCCCGGAATATCCGCGTTGGACCTGCTTGATCAGGTCATCCGGATCAAGCCCGGCGGCGGCAAACATCTTGTCGAGGGGCGCCATGGATATTGTTACCGCCTCTTCAAGCTGGGTAAAGATATCGTCCTGCCGCTCTTCAATCAGTTTGATTTCATAGGCGAGATCATCGACCTCGGATTTGGCGGCGTCCGCGATGTGAGACATCGCATCACGTTCTGCGGCTGTCTGGCCCAAAGCAGCCGTCAGAAAACCCAAGGTTGCTGCAACATCTTCGCTGCGTGCGGTCTGGTCCGGCAACGCAGCGCTTCCGGGCGATTGGGTTGATGACAGTGCAAGCACCTCGGCGCGCGCGCCATCGCGGTCATTCATTGCCTGACGCAAGGTTGCCTGAATGACACCAATGCCTGTTTCCAGTTCTTTACGACGCTCCTCTGATGACAAGAGTGCCGACTGCATGGCCGAAATCTGTTCCAACGCGACCGAGAATCGTTCCTGTGCGGCCTGCGCCTCTTCGGCACGGCTGTCCCGTTCCATGGAAAGCTCGTCCAGTCGTGCCTCATAGGCAGCCTGTTCACGCAGCGCCTGTTCGCGCGCACTGCCTGACCCAATGGAATCCATCAGAAGGATTGCGGTGGCGACAATGGTCCAGGCAACAACGATGGCCGACCCTGCCGCTGCGACAAGCTGCGTGGCGGGCTTCAGCCTGACAAACCGAGTTTCGGTTTCCGACCGAAGAAACAGGCGCCGTTCCGGGAAATGGTGTTCAAGCGCCATTCGCAGGCGATCTGTAATTGGTATCGTCAAGCCGGTCCCCCGTGTGCAGCGGATGATCCATGAAACGCTGACCCCATTCCCCAATGAGGCCGTGCCCGATGGGCTTAACAACCATCTGTGCGCGTCGCAACAAATTTGGCGGTGACAGGATGAGGGCAGGCGATTAGGCGCTGTGGTCGGCGAATTATTGCCGATACCGGGGCTTGAACAAAAATATTTCATATTGTCAATGGGATCGAGGCAACCCCTAGGAACTGGCTAGTCCTCATGCCCCTCGGCCAGCGGCCAGTAGAAATCCGGTGGCAGTCCGGCCTCTGCCCGCTTTTCTTCGTTGAAAGGCGGCTTTAGCGCACCATGGAAATACTTGCGCACAAGTGTATGGAAGACTTCTTTTGGGTCGGAGTTTTCGCGACCGCATAGGAAATTGAACCATTTGGATCCATAGGCGACATGGCCGACCTCTTCGGAATAGATGGTTTCAAGCGCTGCAATTGCTTGAGCATCCTCAGCATTGCGGAAAACCTTGATCATGCCCGGTGTCACATCGAGGCCGCGTGCCTCCAGCACCATGGGCACAACCGCGAGCCGCCCAAGGTGATCGCCTGCCGTGTCTTCTGCCGCACGCCACATGCCGGCATGGGCAGGCAGCGCACCGTAATGGCTGCCCATTGCGTCAAGGCAATCGCATAAAAGATTGAAATGTTTGGATTCCTCATCCGCTGCTTTGACCCAGTCGTCATAGTATCCCAAAGGCATGGGGATCTGGGTAAAGCGGGCAATGATATCCCAATGCAGATCGACGGCATTCAACTCGATATGGGCGACAGCGTGCAGCAGCGCGATGCGTCCTTCGGGGGTGCCGGGGCGGCGGCGCGGTACATCGCGTGGTGCCAAAAGCTGCGGTTTTTCGGGGCGGGCGGGTTGGCGCGGCGGCGTTGCGCTGCCAATCGCCAGCGGGTTTCCCGCTTTGCGGGCGGCAAACCACTGTGCGGCATGGCGATGCGAAAGCGCCGTCTTGGCGCGTCCATCGGCGGTTGTCAGTACCTCGACCGCCATTTGCGCCAGTGTTGGGCTTTCCGTCACAACGCGCGCGCAGCGTCGAGAACGGCGGCTGCATGACCCGCTACCTTGACCTTGCGCCAGACCTGCGCAACCCGGCCCGCGCCGTCAATCAAGAACGTCGCGCGTTCGATACCCATGTATTTGCGGCCATACATGTTTTTTTCCACCCAGACGCCATAGCGTTCACAAGTGTCGCCATCGGCATCCGATGCCAGAATAATCCC
>JAOUMG010000017.1 GCA_029881635.1 Paracoccaceae bacterium
GCGTGGCGTACGGAAATCGACATTAAGGCCACGGATATCGAGAAGCGGTTTCTCCATGCGCTAACGCCCCTGTCGCAATTTAGGATCAAACACGTCGCGCAGCGCCTCGCCCAGAAAGGTAAAGCCCAGCGTGGTCAGTACCAACGGCACGCCACCCGCCACGACCATCCAGGGCGAGTCGCGGATTATCAGGTAGCCCTCATTCAGGATTGTGCCCCAGCTTGCGGTGGGTGGTTGCACACCCAGGCCCAGAAAACTGAGCCCCGCCTCAATCGTCACGACCACGGGCACGTCCATCGCGGCCAGGATCAAGAGCGGACCGATAACGTTGGGCATGATGTGTTTGAACAAGATGCGCGGCATGCTCGCCCCCAGCGAACGCTCGGCAAGGATAAACTCTGTATTCTTGAGCGCCAGCGTGGAGGTACGGGCCAGCCGGGCGTAACCGGGGATCGTGGTGACGATCACGATGGTGAGGACCAACTCCATCGAGGGGCCCAGAAGTGCCACTGCCGCCAGTGCCAGAACGATGGTCGGGAACGAGCGGATCGTGTCGAAGAGCAGGAGCAGCAGATTGTCCAGCCAACGCGGTCCGAAGCCGGCCAGCATACCGAGGATCAAACCAGCGATCAGCGCCACAGATACGCCGATCGCAGCCACCTTTAGCGCAACCCGTCCGCCATAGAGAACCCGACTATAGGTGTCGCGCCCCAGCTGATCCGTACCCGCCCAATGGTCCGCCGACGGCCCGGACATGCGCGCAGGGATATCCATGGTCAGCGGATCATGCGTTGCAAAAACAGGCGCGAATATCGCACTGGCAAAGAAGATCACCACCAGGATCAGCCCGAACATGCCCATCGGGTTACGCAAGAATAGCCACAGCTTTTCGCGCCCGACGCTGTAGGGGCGTTCGGGCGGGGGCACTTCGAGCGGGATATCAGAGCGAGTCTCTGACACGGGGATCTAACCAGGAGACAAGAAGGTCTGAGATGAGTGTGACGATGACATAAAGTGCGATGGTGACCAGCACTGCGCCCTGCACTACGGGGAAATTTCGGGCCTGAACCATATCATAGATGATCCTGCCGACGCCGGGGCGGGAAAAGATGATTTCGGCAAAAACGGTACCTGACAGCAATCCGCCAAAGCCCACGCCGATTAGCGTGATCGTGGGCAGAATTGCCACGGGCAAGGCGTAACGAAAAACCACCACGCGGGCGGGAAGGCCAAAGGCACGGGCCGAGCGGATATAGTTCTCGCCCATCACTTCGAGCATCGAGGCGCGCACCATTCGAGCCAGGTAACCGACCCATCCCAGCCCCACGGCAAAGGCCGGCAAGATCAGGTGACGTAGCTGGTCGACAATGTCACCTTCGTCACCGGCGCCAATCACTGGCAGCCAGTGCAGCATGATGGCAAACACCAGTATCGCCCAGATCGACACCAGAAAGGACGGCACCGCGATGGTGCCAACCGAAAGGATTCCGGTGACCCGGTCGATCCAGCTGTTGGGCCAGATCGCCGACAAACAACCCAGCGGTATGCCCAGTATGATCGCCCAGCCCAGGGCGGCGACCGCAAGTGTGATCGTATAGGGCAATTGCTCGGCCAACGTCAGGCCGACGCTGCGATTGGAGAAGACATCTGTGCCCAGATCGCCCTGCAACACACTGCTGACAAAGATCAGGAATTGGTAGGGTAGCGGTTTATCCAGATGCATCTTTTCTGCATAGGCCGCCTGAATCTCTGGTGTCGCCCGGGGGCCAAGCGCGATGCTGACCGGATCGCCGGGAATGGAATGCAGCATCACAAAGAGCACTGCGATTGCCATCAGAACGATGATGACCGACAAACCCAACCGTTTCAGCAAATACCACCACATGCCCTAAATCCTTACCGAGCCGCAGGCGGTTGGCCTGCGGCTCGGGTGTTGAGAGGGTTACTTGGGTGCAAAACTGGCCAACTGCATCTCACCTGTCGGGGCGAAATGCGCGTCCAGATCAGCACGGTGCAGGAAAACCTCGGGTTCGTGAGTCAGCCAGACATACCCGCCGGTTTCCTCCATGATTTCCTGCATGCGCACATAGATCTTCTCACGCTCGGCTGAATCAGTTTCGGCAATTCCCTTGGCGTAGAGCTCTTCGAATTCATCCGAGCTCCAGCGTTCCCAGTTCCAGATACCGACCTGATCGCGCACAAACCATTGCGTGGCCTCGTAGGGATCAGGACCCGCGCCAAAGCGCATGATGTGCAGTTCCATGTCTTTCCAGGTGTCGCCCTTGCTTTCCTGTCCCATTTCCCAGAACGGGCCGGAATCGAGCGGGATGATTTCGACAGTGATGCCGATGACCGCCAGGTTGGCCTGAATGATCTGGGCCGCCAAAACGCGTTCCTGTGCGTTAAGCGTGCGCAGGGTGAGTTTCAGGCCAGAGGCACCAGCCTCGTCGATCAAGGCCTTCGCGGCAACGGGATCGTAAGGGTAGCCCGGAGCACTGCGATGCCCGACAAGACCCGGACAGATGATACCGCTCGATTTTTCGGCCGTGCCCGAATAGGCGCCCGCAACGATCGAATCCACATCCACCGCCATCTGGATTGCCCTGCGAATATTGGGATCCGCCAGTTTGGGGTTTTCGGTATTGATGCCCATCCACATGTATTGCAATGCGCCAGCGACAGTCAGGGCCGCGTTATCCGGCAGTTCTTTCTGGTATCTTGCATAAGCGCTCGATGTGATCTTGGCGCAATCCAGTTCTCCGGCCTCAAATGCCAGCGCCCCTGATTCACTGTCGGTCACGAAGATGCAGTCGATATTGGCAAAGGCCGGTTTGGGACCGGTCCAGTTGGGATTGGGGCGCATTTTCACCCATTGGGCTTGCTTATGCTCCATCACATACGGCCCGCAGGTGGCAGGCGGTTCGGTGGTGTATTTACCGCCCACTGCTTCAAGCGCCTTTTTCGAATTGATGATGCCCGTCCCCGAGGCCAGCGTCAGGGACACAAACGGTGCAAAAGGCTGGTTCAGAACGATGGTGCCGCTATGGCTGTCCTTTACCTCGACCCGATCAAAGGCCACGTAGTCACCTTTCCACTCGCTGTCTTTCATGCGTTCGAAGGAATAGGCCACGTCTTCAGCGGTCAGTTCGCCATTGTCTCCAGACCACATGAACCCCTTCTTCAGCGTGAAATCGATATGCGTGGAATCCGTGACCACGATGCTTTCGACATACGGAGACGGTACCCATCCGCTGTCACTATCCCCGAAGTAAATGAGCGCGGGCATAAGGCACCAATTGACGTCATTGGCCGGGTGACCACCCACGTAATAACCGGGATCCAGGCTTTCCATCTCGCGATCAAAGCGCACGGTCAGCGTGTCGCCTTCGGCAGACCAAGATATGCCGGGGAAAGACCCGGTCAGGCCCGCCGCACCAGCAAAGGCCGCAGTTTGCAAGAAGCTCCTGCGCGATTGAGTGAGTTTTGACATTTTGTTCCTCCCATTAACTTCTTTATTTTTTTTGATTCTTACTTTAACCTAGACCAGATCACGTGGAACTTCACTTTCCCATGTCTGACTGTGCACCAATTCATCCCCCATATGCGCTTCCAACTCACCTCGGATGATGAAATGCGAAACAGTCGAGCGCATCGTCGTGCGGGTTTTGGTAGAGACTTCCCAGGCACCACGGCTGAAGTTTTCGTTCCAGGTGATATCCAGTTCGGCGCTCAACGGATTGTCGGGATGTATCCGTTCGATCTCCTCATGTGACGACGTGACGGTCCACCCATCATGATCATCATAGGTCAGCGTACCCTCGTCTGAAAACGTGCGGTGACTGACAACACCCGTCGTCATGTCGATGCTAAAAGCGTTTTCATAGTTCGGCGGTACCTGAACCGTGGCATTCAGCGGGCCGGATCCTTCTGCTTCTTCAAAGGGTCGAAGATCGGCGTCAGTAGCATTGGCGGGCCGCACGGGCAGGCTGATCGAGCTATCACCTGCAGTAAGAGTCAGCGTGACCTTCTCGGGGGTGGGCCATGTGGTTGGCCAGTAGGCCGTCGACAGTGCAATACGGATACGGTTACCCGCCGAAAACCGGTGCCCGGCGTCGTTCAACTGCAATGTCACAGCGTAGGATTTTCCTGGTTCCAAAGGTTCAGGCGTCTCATGGCTGTCTCGGTGGGTCAGGTTCAGCAGGCCATAGCTTACACGCGTCCCGGTCCCGTCGGGCAGCAGATCGGATAAAACGCCTGCCACCATTGCCACCGGCTTGTCGCTCGCCACCTGCAAGGACAAGATTGGCGCGCCCAGAATCTCGATATCTTCCGCCAGCGGTTCGGTGTCGAAAACCAGCGATCCGCCCGCCTCCATCCGCTGATCGCCCGGCAGGTCCGGGTCCAGCCCATAGGCGCACCAGCTACCTGACATCATTCCCACTGTGGTTGGGGAATTGATCGTAATCTGTTCAGCTGCGCCTTTGTCGGCCTGAAGTCCTCTGGAGGTCAGATGAAACACCTGCATCGCGATCCGGGCACTTGGCCAGCTAGCCTCTGCCACCCATTTCCCCGGACGTTCCTCGTAGTAGGTTTGCGGAGGTACCGGATCTTCGATCCAGGCGCGCAGTTGCGGCTCGTCCATGATGCCGGTATCGGCACCTTTCAACCAGTGATCCCACCAGCGCAGACATTCCTGCAAGAACCCGATCTGCGGGCCGGGTCGTGCAAAATGCGGATATTTATGCGCCCAGGGTCCTACAAGCCCCTTGCACGGCGATTTCAGACCCGCCAGCAAGCGGAAGACAGCGTTGGAATACCCATCAGCCCAACCGCCTACGGCATAGACTGCAGCTTCGATATCGTCGAAATTCTCGCAGACGGAGCCGTGTTTCCAGAAGTCGTCCCTGCGCTGATGTTGCAACCATTCCTCGATCCAGAACCCGCTGCCCTTCAGCCGATCCATCCAGATCTCTTTCCACTTGTTGCCTACCATTAGCGGGTCCGGCGGTGTTGTGTTGATGGAAAACATGTGGCTGTTCCAGCCCGGGTTATCCATCATCATACAGCCGCCCATGTAATGAATATCGTCGGCGTACCGGTCATCGGTGGAACAGATTGAGACAATCGCCTTCAACGGCTCGGGTCGCCGTGCCGCCACCTGCAACCCGTTGAACCCGCCCCAGCTGATGCCGATCATACCGACCTTGCCGGTGCACCACGGCTGGCGTGCGATCCAGTCGATCACTTCCAGCGCGTCGTCCTGTTCCTGCTTCAGGTATTCGCCCAGCATCACCCCTTCGCTATCACCCGAGCCGCGCATATCCACCCGGATCGACGCATAGCCGTGACCGGCGAAATAGGGATGTGTCGTGGCATCGCGCCCGCTGGTGCCATCGCCACGGCGATAGGGTAAATATTCCAGGATGGCGGGCACCGGATCACTCGTTGCATCCTTTGGCAACCATATCTTGGCCGCCAGGCGCACGCCGTCGGACATATTGATGAAAACGGGGTCGAGAATTTCAGTTTCCCGGGGGAACTTGTTCACGGTCTTCACTACACACCTCAGGTGTTGTTTTCCCGTTTCAGCCGTAACAATCCACCCCATTCACTGCCCAATCGCTAGCGTCTTCGCGCTTGCTTTGCTGAGCGGTTCATCACATCTTACCCAAAGTTTCCTTTAGGGCAAATAATTCCTGCGATGGCGCAAACGATTTTTCACAACGGACCGATCCTGACTGTGGATAACTGCGATAGCGTGGTCGAGGCCGTTCTGACCGAAAGCGGAAAAATCCTAGCCACAGGGTCACTTGCCGAAATCAACCGACAGGCCGGACCCCAAGCCACCCGCTATGATCTGGCGGGGCGAACAATGATCCCGGCCTTTATCGACCCGCACGGGCATTTTCCGGATTCAGGCTATTTGGGCCGATTGCGTGCCGATCTGGCGCCGCCTCCGGTGGGTGATTGCGCCAGTCTCGGAGATGTCTTTGAGCGCCTGACTGATCTGGTACGCAAGACGCCAAAGGGTACCTGGGTCATGGGTTCTCAGCTCGAACCTACCAGCCTGCCCGAGAACCGGTTTCCGACACGTGAAGAGCTGGACCGTGTTTCCACCGATCACCCAATATGGGTCACACATTTCACCGGTCATGCCGGGGTTGGCAACTCCCGCGCGCTAGCGGTACGGGGTGTCACCCGTGATACTCCCGACCCGGTGGGCGGCTGGATTGGACGTGACCCTGAGACGGGTGAGCTAAACGGGTTGCTCAAGGGCATGTCCGCAATGGGAGATCTTGGGGATTCCGAGTTTCAGGTTACCTATGAAACCTTCCGCGACGCGTACCGTGCCGCGACCGATGAATACCACGAACAGGGCGTCGCCCTGGCGCAGAATGCCTGGGCCACCGAGCAACTTCTGGGCTATTTCCTGCGGCTTGACGCTGAAGGAGCGGCTGGACTCGACTGTGTGGTTTTGCCCGCAGGTCATCTTGAACCGGCCTTATCTGAAGGGCGCATTGATTTAGCACCCCAAACCCCCGGTGGCCGGATCATGCTTGGCCCGCGCAAACTCTTCGGGGATGGCTCGTTCCATATTCAGACCGCATGCATCACAGAACCCTATTACAAGCCGTTCAACAACGATCCCGAGTTCCGGTGTTCTCCCTCGATCACCCGCGAAGAAATGATCATCAAGATCGGTCTGTTGCACCGCGCCGGGCATCAAATCCACATTCATTCCAACGGCGATGCCACTTCGGACATTTTGCTGGACGCTCTTGAAGAGGTGCTTGAGGGCCATCCGCGCCCGGATCACCGGCATACGCTGATCCATACGCAAATCCTGCGTTGGATCAGCTGGACCGTATGGTGCGCCTTGGCGTGACTGCCAGTTTCTTTCCTGCGCATCTTTTCTATTGGGGTGATTTCCATCGCGACGTCACGTTCGGGCCCGAACGGATCCGTAACATGTGCCCGACACGCTGGGCCGCAGATCGAGGCATTCGTTTTACGATACATAACGATGCGCAGGTCACGCCGACGCGGCCGCTGCACCTGATGTGGTGCGCCGTGAACCGGACCTCGCATACTGGTAGCGTGCTGGGGGTCGAACAGGCGCTTACCGCACGCGAGGCGCTCCGCGCCCACACGATTGACGCGGCCTGGCAGGTTTTCCTTGATCATGAACGCGGCAGTATCGAGCCGGGCAAGCGCGCTGATTTTGCGGTGCTTTCTGCCAATCCACTCGACGATCCTGCAGGCATGCACCGCATTTCTGTGGAAGAAACGATTGTTAAAGGAACGTCCGTTTTTGCCCGTGAGAAGGCGGCCCTATGACACGCATCCTGATTGCAGGCTTCCAACATGAAACCAACACGTTCGGTGCAACGAAGGCCACGATGGCCGATTTCAAGCTGGCCGACAGCTGGCCCGGACTACTGCGCGGCGAAGAGGTCATTACCGGCAGCGAAGGGACCAGCCTACCGCTTGCCGGATTTGTCCGGCAAGCGAGGCAGGATCCGGGCGTCGAGTTGATTCCGGTCGTTTGGTGTTCTGCCGAACCGTCGGCCCATGTCACAGATGACGCGTTCGAGCGGATAACCTCGATGATCCTTGATGCCGTAAACGCAGCAGGACCGCTGGATGGAATCTACCTTGATCTGCACGGGGCGATGGTTACTGAAAGTCATGAAGATGGCGAGGGCGAGATCTTGCGACGTCTGCGCGCGCTGACAGGCCCTGACCTGCCGATCTCGGTCAGTCTGGACCTGCACGCCAATCTGACCCGCCTGATGGTGGATCATGCGTCGGCGATCACGATTTTCCGCACCTATCCGCACCTGGACATGGCTGAAACCGGTGGGCGGGCTTTTCACACCTTACGCCACCTGATTGCGGGGGGAACAGTTTACGCCGCGTACCGGCAGGTTCCATTCCTCGTTCCCCTGCACGCTCAATTCACCGGTGCCGCGCCGCTGAATGCGCTTTATGACCAGGTTGCCGCTTACGGTCCCGCACCGGATTGCTGGGCGGAGCTGGCTGCGGGCTTTCCAGCCGCCGATATTCACGATGCAGGTCCTGCCATCCTTGCTTATGCCGACAGTCAGGACCGAGCAGATGCGATTGCAGATGAGCTCCTAGTCGAGTTTATCGCTGCCGAAGCGGTATTTGACTGTTCTCTGTTGAAGGCGGATGAGGCCGTTGCACAAGCCATGGCTCTTGCCGATGGTTCGTCGCGACCCGTGGTGATTGCCGATGTGCAGGACAATCCTGGCGCAGGTGGAACCTCGGACACGACAGGGCTGTTGCGTGCCTTGGTCAACGGGGGGGCAAAGCGTGCCGTTCTGGGAATGCTTTGTGATCCTGAGATGGCTGAGAAAGCACATGTTGCAGGGGTTGGTTCAGAAATTGAAGGCACCTTGGGTGGCAAGGTTGGGCCTGAGCCTGCCCCTTATTCAGCACGTTTCAGGGTCGAGCGGTTGAGCAACGGCCGCTTTGCGTTCGGAGGCGAGATGTATGCCGGCGGTCATGCCGAAACCGGACCAACAGCGCTGCTGCGAATTGCCGACGAGCGATCTGATGTCAGTATCGCCGTCTCCAGCGTTCGTTGCCAATGCCTGGACCGCGCGATTTTCACCCATCTGGGGGTCGACCTGGAACAACAACACATCATCGCCGTCAAAAGCACGGTCCACTTTCGTGCCGATTTCGAGCCAATTGCCTCGACTGTCTTGAATGCCGCAGCGCCTGGCCTGTTCCCATGCCGCCTGGAAGAAGTGTCGTATACGAACCTGCGGCGGGGTGTCCGGGTATCTCCGCTAGGTGCAGCGCATCAATGACCGATTGTGCGAACCAGCCCGATGGGATTTGAGCACCTCCAGAGGGCGTTGTTGCACAACTCTGACATTGGAGGATTCACATCGTGAATCCATGCGGTTAGACGGGTGGCATGAGTAAGCCGTCACCCGCCCGCTACCGCACCATGAACTGGTCCGGCTATACCGCCTCACTGAAGAAGCGTGGTTCTTTGCTGATCTGGCTGGACAAGGAGATGACTTGGCTTGCGCCGCATGACGGCAGCCCGGGCCGCCCCTCTGTCTTTTCGGACGCCGCGATCCAGTTTTGCCTGACGATCAAAGTTCTGTTCAAGCTGCCGTTGCGGCAGACGACCGGGATGGTGGCCAGCTTGCTCAAGATGGCGAACCTGGACTGGGCGGTGCCGGATTACACGACCTTGTGCCGGAGGCAGAAGACTGAGGTTGTCCAGATCCCGTATCGGCGCGCCGATGGCCCGCTGAACCTGCTGGTGGACAGCACCGGGATCAAGTTCCTAGGCGATGGCGAGTGGCAGGCGCGCAAGCACGGCATTCAAGGCCGACGCCAATGGCGTAAGGTCCATCTGGCCATGGATACGGCGACATCAGACATCCGAGCGGTGGAATTCACCCCCAGCAGCGATGGTGACAGCCCTGTTCTGCCAGAACTGCTCGACCAGATCCCCGTGGGCGAAAAAATCAGCACGGTGACGGCCGACGGTGCCTATGACACCCGCCGCTGCCATACGGCGATCATCGACCGGCAGGCCACCGCGATCATACCGATCCGCAAGAATGGACGACCGTGGAAAGAGGACTGCCCGGCCGCGATTGCCAGAAACGAAACCTTGCGCGCCACCCGGCACTATGGCCGGGCATTCTGGAAGCGCTGGACCGGATATCATGTCCGGAGCAGGATCGAAGCAAAGATGCGATGCCTCAAGGCGTTCGGGGAACGCATCGCCGCTCGACACCCCGACAGCCAAACCGCTGAAATCCAGATCCGCGTCGCCCTCATCAACCGCTTCAACTCACTCGGCACCGCCGAGATCATCCGCGTGGCATGAGCTCAATGGGGAAAGGGGGCGTCACGCATCAAGCGTGAGTTGCGCAACAATGCCGATCAGCTTATCAAAGGTACTTGTCGGCTCTTTGCAAACGGCGTTCGATGGTGCAATTGCCATTCAAGCGCAATTGCAAAGTATACTAAGCCTCACTCGACCTTGCTTAGGCACACGTGAGCGCGACCCTGGTGCATAAACACCGCATCATAAGCAGGAAAGGCTGGGCAAGGGCGTGGGCTGACCAACAATGATTCTGCGTCCCAGCCAAACCCATACATCTCGCGGAAAATACCTGGCACCGGATTTCCTTCATGAAAAACACGCCATCCCAGCAGGCCACCCCAAGAATTGGGCGACGGAACTTCTCCGATAAGTCGAATTGGTTGCCCGTCGTAACCTTGCATGCCGCTGACGCGTGCAAGTATGGCGCGAGCGAGCTCGCGGTCCAGATCTCCGGTGCGTACTTGGTCGTGCCATGCGGCTGAAGCGACAAACAAGTATATACTTGCTGTGCCCGCAAGTGCGATGAATCCAAATAGCCTTACCCTTGTCGGCAAAAGAGCAAGCACACATACCGCAACGCCGGAGACAAAGAACCCCAGGTAACCTACCACGCGCCCAGGCATCCATGTACTCGGATACGTAAACCATATGAGTGTTGGCACGACGAAGAGAATTGCTACCGGCGCCACTCCGATGCGTGCCATTGTCATGGCGAGCGTTGTTCTGGATCGCTGCATAGTATTAACCATCGCGAAGCCAACACCAAGCGCGATCGTCGCAACCAACGCCAAATGGACCAGCCGCAATGCAAATGGCACATTCTGCAGGCCGCCGGTATGCATGCTTTGCCAAAGATTGGGCAGCGCTGGCAACTTAGCAATTAATTCGCGGCTACCCATACTGCCAATTCGGTTCACTTCGGCGGTGTGTGGGTCAATGCTCACAAGTACTTGCCACTCCAAAAAATAAAGGAACAGCCCCAGCACTCCGGCCAAAATGCCAAATAGAATAAAACGTAAAGCGACACCAACCGAGTAGCGATCCGTGCGCATAAGCGCCAAAAGCGGAAGCACTATGCCGAATATGGCGAATGGTTGATAAATTCCTGCAGAAATAGCCAGCATCTGTGCGGCCAATGGCAGCCTCCACCACAGCCCGCGCTCAAACTCCATCAAGGAGAATGCGGTCAGAGACAGCACTAATGCCAACGGATAAGGAAATACGTGAGAAGAGAAATTCAATGCGTCAACCATGTAGATGTGGTTGAGACCGAAAGCGAAAATTAGAACAGTCGCGGGGGCCTCAAGATCATGGGGCGCTGCGCGTCCCGCGAGACAATGAGCAATCCAAAAGAAACAAGGGAACGCCAGTGCGACTTGCAGAGGTGTCAAAAAACGTTCCCCGAACAAGTAGACGAAGATAAGATCCATTGCCCAACGGCCTTCTTCGGTCGTCCAGTTCAGAGGCATCCCACCCGCGGGCGCCCCCGCCATCTGTCTCCAGTCATCCGGATTTGGCCCATCCATCACGAGCCAGGGTGCGGTTCCCGAAAGATATACGGCGAGACAGGCAAGCAGTGCAGCAGTAACACCCCAATGAACTGGCCAGAATGGCAGGCCTTCGCAGTCTTTCATTGTCAACTCCGATAGAATTGGCGCGTCCACACCCCAAGGCGCGCGTCTGCGCGATCTGCCACCAACGACCTTACTAAATCATCCGTTTCTCGCCAAATTTCAAGGACTTTCAATATGAAAGGTCGAGCGGGTGGTGTTTGTAGCCCGTTACGGCCATTGAGACAGATTAGGTTATTTTGCTAAGCGACGGTTTTTGGACCTGTCGCGGTTTGACGCCGCTCCGAAAAATCACCTCAATCTGTTGGTAGATATGTTGATATAGCGAAGCAAAGTTCCAACTTGCTTATGTTTATCAGATGCTTGGTGTGGAGGTGTGGCAGTGCTGGCAGTCTCGGGCCAACCGGTCTCTGGTCAAAATTCCCTGCTAACAGGGAATTTAACAGGGAAACTGAGGAAATTTGGCGAATCTCGGACATGCCTACAAGATATACTCCTCTAAAATCAGATAGTTACCTTGAGAATCCCTAGTGCACATAACAGGGAAACCTTCCAGCCAGAACAGGGAGCTACTCTCATTGGAACAGGAAAAATTCCCGTGACAAGCCGTTCCGACTATCGAGGGGCGAACAGTTCCACTAAGACCGCACGCATCTCCGAAAATTCGTTACCATTAACCAGCCGCGCCTAGTTCAACACTCTACCCAAAGCCTCGAATAGCTCCAGCACTTCGCGAGTTTCATTGTCGACGCGGA
>JAOUMG010000416.1 GCA_029881635.1 Paracoccaceae bacterium
GGCCGCAGTTTTCGGTATTCGACAGCCGGTTGCGCCGGTCCCATGTCTTGCCACCATCCTCAGTTGCGAAAACACCCGCGGCGGAAATACCGACCCACAGCTTTTTGGCATTGCCGGGATCGGCGACAATGGTGTGCAGTATCAACCCTGCCGCGCCGGGATTCCAGCTTGGCGCGGAGGGATGATCGGTCAACCCGTCGACCCGCTGCCAGGATTTTCCTTGGTCATGGCTGGCCAGCAACCCGGCTGGTTTGGTGCCTGCGTAGAGTTTTCCGTGGGCATGGCCCAGCGACCAGATCTGTGAAAAAGCATCGGCAAAGGGCAGGGGGCTATCGGTCCAGCCGATCATCTTGGCGAAATCAGGGTCGTTTGCGGCCCAGTCGTCCATGGTGCCCTTGGTCAGTTTCGTGACCGCCCAGCTCTTGCCCCTGTCATCAGAGCACCAGACCCCCGCGCCGTGCCAGTCGCCGCCGCCACCCGCCCAGAGCCTGCCGGATGCCGGATCGCCGATCACATGGTTGATGGGCCAGCCATCGCAAAAGGGGCCTTCGACGGCCCAGCCCTGCCGATCCTTGCCCCCCGATACCAGAAACGCGCCTTTGGTGGTTCCGACCAGAAGGGAAAGAGTTGATGCAGACATCCCCGCTTCCTTTACGAAATATCGGGCAGATTAACACAGGAATGCCGGTCCTTATAGAAGGCTTGAATGAGCTGATGGGAAATTGAACAAAACGCCGCCGAACGGACCGGGTCGGCGGATATAGGCGCATGTGACCCTGGGGTTTGGGCGGGCGATGGCTCAGGTTATCCACAGGACTGGTGCAGCACCGCAAGAGGCGTATCCTTGAATTGCAGTCCTTGGGAAAAGGAGCATGTCATGGACTATCAGAAAATCGAACCAAACCCCTATTCGTTTGAGGCGGAACTTTCCCGTCGCCGTGGTGGCCGCGAGGGCAGCGCCGGGGGCGCACTTTTTGTTCTGGCGGTTATTCTGGGCGCTTTGGCGCTGGTCATCTGGCTGGCCGGATCAGGGGCGACACCCGATGCGGCGGATGACGCCGCGATGCCTGCGGCAACCCAACCCGCAGACGCGGTGCCTGCAACACCTGTAGTGACCGAGTAACGACAAGCAGCAACTGGGCGGCCGGGACGCGAAATCAGCGGTTCGGCCGCCGGGCTTGTGGGGAGGCCAGTTCCGCCAGCACCGCTTCGGCGGCGGTGGCGGGGTTTCTTGCGGCCCAGATCGGTCTGCCAACCACAATATGATCGGCGCCGTCAGCGACCGCCTCTGCTGGTGTTGCCACCCGTTTCTGATCGCCGAGTGCTGATCCCGCCGGGCGCACGCCGGGCGTGACAATAAGCTTGCCCGCAGCCTCGGGCAGGGCACGGATGGCGGCGGCTTCTTGTGGTGAGGCGATGACACCATCGGCACCGGCGGCAATGGCATTGGCGGCGCGGGCCAGCACGATGTCGGAAAGATCGCCGGGCCGGATCTGGGCCGCGTCGAGATCGGAGCGGTCAAGCGATGTCAGGATCGTCACGGCGAGGATCTTGAGGTCTTTTCCGGCGGCGCCTTCCTTGGCGGCGCGCACCACATAAGGGTCGCCGTGAACCGTCAGGAAATCCAGATCATATTGAGCAAGGCCCCGCACCGCTGCCTCGACTGTGGCGCCGATATCGAAAAGCTTCATGTCGAGAAAGATGCGTTTGCCGTGTTCCTGCTTCAGCTCATTGGCGAGGGCCAGGCCGCCGCCTGTCAGCATGCCAAGGCCGATCTTGTAAAAACCGATCCTGTCGCCGAGTTGCCGCGCCAGTTCCAGGCCGGCGATGGCATTGGGCACGTCAAGGGCCACAATCAGGCGGTCATCTGGGGGGGATTGGACCATGGGGCACCCTTCTTTCGTGTCGGGTGCGTTCATCGGTTGCGCGGGCGATGCTGTCAAGTACCGGTCGCAGGCAAAGCTATGGGGTCATCAAGGATTTTCAGGCGGCAAAGGATTGTGCGCGGCCCGTGTCAGGGCGGGTAGCAAAGATCAGTTTGGCCGAGGCCGCCAACCGGTCACGCAGGGCGGCGGCCCCCGGGGCGTGGGCCGGGGCAGAGGTGCGGACCTGTACCTGATAGTCGCCCAGCCCGGCGGCATCCCGGATCAGCAATGTCACGATCGCATCGACCCTGTTGGTGGCCCGGTCGTGGCGGGCGTGGCTGACGCGGGTGGAGAGAATGCGCATGGGAGCCTCATTTCATGAAACTGGTTAGCGCCAGTTAACCTCAATTGTCTTTCAGAAAGGTTTCGGACGATTTGTCCGTTCACGCGTTCTTGAAAACCCCGCTGCGGTGAACCAAATGAAAGACAAGACCCGGATAGGTTCGTGCTGCATCTGCGGGCGGGCTGTTGGCCGGGGGCTTTGGACAAAGGAGAATACCGATGGACATGGAAAAGTTCACGGAGCGGTCACGCGGTTTCATACAGGCTGCACAGACCATTGCGATGCGCGAAGAACACCAGCGGGTGGTGCCCGAGCATCTTCTGAAAGCGTTGATGGATGACGATCAGGGTCTGGCCTCGAACCTGATCAAGCGGGCAGGCGGGGAGCCTGCGCGGGTGAGCGAAGCGGTCAATGCCGCGATTGGCAAGATTGCCAAGGTGTCCGGCGGTGACGGGCAGGTTTATGTCGATACGACGCTGGTGCGGGTTCTTGGCGAGGCCGAGAAGATTGCCAAGAAAGCAGGCGACAGTTTCGTTCCGGTTGAACGTATTCTGATGGCGCTGGCCATGGTCAACACCAAGGCCAAGGACGCGCTGGATGCGGGCGCCGTGACGGCACAAAAGCTCAATGCCGCGATCAATGACATCCGCAAGGGCCGTACGGCTGACAGTGCCTCGGCCGAGGAAGGCTATGATGCGCTGAAGAAATATGCCCGCGACCTGACCGAGGCCGCAGAAGAGGGCAAGATTGACCCGATCATTGGCCGTGACGAGGAAATTCGCCGCACGATGCAGGTGCTGAGCCGCCGTACCAAGAACAATCCGGTTCTGATCGGCGATCCCGGCGTGGGCAAGACCGCAATTGCCGAAGGGCTCGCGCTGCGGATCATTGCAGGCGACGTGCCCGAAAGCCTCAAGAACAAAAAGCTGATGGCGCTCGACATGGGCGCGCTGATCGCCGGGGCGAAATACCGCGGTGAATTCGAGGAACGGCTGAAGGCTGTCTCGAAAG
>JAOUMG010000417.1 GCA_029881635.1 Paracoccaceae bacterium
TTAAGCAAGGAAATGCAGGTCGAGTTGAAGCGGATGCAGGGCGAGACCGGCATCACCTTCGTCTTCGTTACCCATGACCAGGAAGAGGCGCTGACGATGTCGGACCGGGTGGCGGTGATGAAGGACGGCAAGATCCTTCAGGTCGGTAGCCCGCGTGAGATCTATAACAGCCCGGTCAACCGCTTCGTCGCGGACTTCATCGGCGAGACCAATTTCCTGACCGGAAAGGTGGTCGATGGCAATGGCGTGCGCCTGGGCTCGGGCGAGGTTCTGGCGGTTGCCACCGGCCAGCCCGAGGGTCGCGAGGTGACTCTGGCCGTGCGCCCCGAACAGGTGCGAATCGGCGCCGCGGACGACAAGGACGGATTGGCCGCGACGGTGGCCGGGGCGATTTATTTCGGCACCGATACGCAGATTCGCCTGCGGCTTGTCGATGGCACCGAGATCGTCGCGCGCCTGCAGAACACGCCCACCGGCGAGACCGGCATAACCGAGGGCGCCAGCGTGTCGGTCCGCTTTGCGGACGGCGCCGTGAAGGCCCTGGAGGATTGAGATGAGCATGGCCGAGGACAGGAAGCGGGCAAGGGACGGCTGGCTGCTGTCGGCGCCGGCGCTGGTCCTGCTGTTCGTGGCGGCGATCGGGCCGCTGTTCATCGTGGTGACCTATGCCTTCCTGACCCCGGGCGATTATTCCGGCGTGATCTGGGATTTCAGCACCGAGGCCTGGTTCCGCGTCCTGTTCGAACGCGATATCTTCGACGACACGGTCAGTTTCGCCGACGCGCATCTCACGATCTTCTGGCGGTCGGTCCGGCTGTCGCTGCTGACCACGGTCCTGACCTTCGTGTTCGGCTTTCCGACCGCTTGGTTCATTGCCACCCGCCCGCCCCGACAGCGGGCGGCCTGGCTGTTCCTGATCACCATCCCGTTCTGGACCAACCTTCTGATCCGCACCTTCGCGATCATGGAAGTGATCCGCATCGACGGCATCCTGAACAGCGCGCTGCTCGGGATCGGACTGATCGGAGAGCCGATCCGGATCATGTATACCGACACCGCGGTGCTGATCGGCATGACCTATGTCTATCTGCCGCTGATGGTGCTGCCACTTTTTGCCGCCATCGACCGGCTGGATTTCCGCCTGGTCGAGGCGGGATACGACCTTTACGCCACGCGGATGAAGGTGCTGCGCCGGATCATCTTTCCGATCATCCGTCCGGGCGTGATCGCCGGCTCGATCCTGGTCTTCGTGCCGTCGCTGGGCGCCTATGTCACCCCGCGCGTGCTGGGCGGCGGCAAGAAGATGATGGTGGGCAATTTCATCGAGCTGCAGTTCGGCGCCGGGCGCAACTGGCCGCTGGGATCGGCGCTGTCGATGATCCTGCTCTTGATCGTGATGGTGGCGCTGATCTTCTATGTGAAGGTCTCGACGCGGGGTGACTCCAATGGCTGAGAAGAAGGGTCGCGCGTTTTCGGTCACCTCGCTGCCGGGCTTCGCCGCGGTGGCGATGATCACCTTCCTGGTGCTTTACGCGCCGATCGTGACCATGGTGTTCTATTCCTTCAACGGCGCGGATTCGGTTGCGGTGTGGGGAGGTTTCTCGCTCGAATGGTATGTCTATGCCTGGAACAACACCCAGGTGCAGGAAGCGACGCTGCGCTCGGTGATCATCGCCACCAGTGCCGCAGGAATATCCACGGTGGTGGCGACGATGGCGGCGCTGGGCACCACAAGGCGCGGCAAGTTCAAGGGGCAGATGCTGATCTATGTGATGATCAACCAGCCGCTGATGGTGCCCGAGATCGTGACCGCCGTGGCGCTGCTGATCTTCTTCGCCTCGATCAAGGTGGCGACCGGATACACCGGCCTTGCCTATCTGATCCTGGCGCATGCGGCGTTCTGCGTGCCGTTCGCCTATCTGCCGATCCGGGCAAGGCTGGAAGGCATGGACCTGACGCTGGAAACCGCCGCAGCCGATCTTTATGCCACGCCGTGGAAGACATTCCGGCGGGTCACGCTGCCGCTGTTGGCACCCGGCATCGCCGCCGGCGCGATGCTGGCCTTCGTGATATCGCTCGACGATGTGATCATCACCGAGTTCGTGAAGTCCGCCGGCCAGGACACCCTGCCGACCTATATGCTGGGCCAGCTGCGCCGCATCGTCACGCCCGAGGTGAACGCGATTTCGACTGCGCTCTTGACGCTGACCGTGATGCTGCTGACCGTTTTCTTCCTACTAACCAGAAGTCGGGACTGAACCTGCCCACCAAAATTCAACAAGGAGACTGACGATGAAGAAATTCCTGTTTTCAACTGCCGCCGCCGCTCTGATCGCCGGCGCGGCCCATGCCGACGGCGAGCTGAACATCTATAACTGGGGCAACTATACCAACCCCGACCTGATCAAGAAGTTCGAGGAGACCTATAACGTCAAGGTGACGGTCACCGACTACGATTCGAACACCACCGCGCTGACCAAGATCGAGGCCGGCGGCCATGGCTTCGACATCGTGGTGCCGACCAACGGCTATGTGCCGGTCTACGTCGAGAAGGGCCTGCTGATGGAGACCCGGCCCGACCAGATGGAAAACTTCAAGAACATGGACCCGAACTGGGTGGATGTCGACTGGGACAAGGGCCGTCACTATACCGTGCCGTGGCAGTGGGGGTCGACCGGCGTCGCCGTAAACACCTCGATCTATGACGGAGATATCAATACTTCGGCGATCTTCCTGGACCCGCCGGCCGAGCTTGAGGGCAAGGTCAACGTCGTGCCGGAAATGGGCGATGTCATCGGCCTGGCGATCTATTACGTCGGCGGCACCGATGGCTGCACCGACGACAAGGAAATCCTGAAGAAGGCGCGCGACGTGCTGGTCGCGGCCAAGCCCAAGTGGCTGTCGATGGACTATGGCACCACCGACAAGCTGTCGTCGGGCGAATGGGTCGCCTCGGTCAACTGGAACGGTTCGACCTTCCGGTCGCGGCTGGCCAACCCGGCGGTGAAATACGGCTATCCGAAGGAAGGCTATCCGCTGTGGATGGATTCGGTTGCGGTGCTGACCGACGCCAAGAACGTCGAGAATGCCAAGCTGTTCCAGAACTTCATCATGGACCCGGAAAACGCCGCGCTGATCTCGGCCTTCGCGCGCTATTCGAACGGCATCGCCGGGTCGGACGCATTCATGCCCGAAGACATGAAGACGGCGCCCGAGAT
>JAOUMG010000418.1 GCA_029881635.1 Paracoccaceae bacterium
CACTGTCTGGTCAGATGAAGCGTTATCAACAAATATATGTTCGCGCTGATATCCGGGCAATTCGCGGTCAAAGATGTCTTTGACCGTCGCGTAACAGGTCGCGACATTGTCCTCTTCGTTATAACAGGGTGAAACAACAGTAATTTTTTTCATAGCATCAAAATACCAATTCCCACGCAGCCGCTATGGGTTTTCCGGGCTGGTCCACCTGTCGACTCGTTTCACTATTTGTCTAACGTATCACGGTCGCCCGACCCGAGAAAAGTGCAGCCACAGTCGGGGGTACCTTTGAAACATTCACGAATGTCGCAAATCCCCCATCATTGTTGCGCGATCTCAAACAACCGAAATGGCCCGCGCGGCCCTGTTTCCGACGGATGTGCTCTTCCCGAACATTGTGCCAATTTCGATAAATGTTTAAAAATATACGCAACGGGTTAAGCGTTCCGCCCTGACCCGGCTATAGTGGCGGGTAACAAGGGAGCCCAGCTAATGCCACTGACCATCAACCAAGACGTTTTCATCACCTGCGCAGTTACCGGTTCGGGCGGCACCCAGGATCGCAGCCCCCATGTGCCCCGGTCGCCCGAACAGATTGCCAAATCGGCAATTGACGCCGCCAAGGCCGGGGCGGCCATCGTGCATTGCCATGTACGTGACCCCGAAACCGGCAAACCCTCACGCGATCCGAAGCTCTACCGAGAAGTGACCGAGCGCATCCGCGACAGTGCGACGGATGTCGTTTTGAACCTGACCGCCGGAATGGGCGGCGACATGGTTTTCGGCCCGGTCGAAAACCCGCTGCCACTGGCCGCAGGTACCGATATGGGCGGGGCCAGCAACCGGATGGAACATGTGGCCGATTGCCTGCCCGAAATCTGCACGCTCGACTGCGGCACGATGAACTTCAACGAAGCCGATTACGTGATGACCAACACGCCCGGCATGCTGCGCGCCATGGGCCAGATGATGACCGATCTCGGTGTCTGCCCCGAGATTGAGGCCTTTGACACCGGCCACCTCTGGTTCGCCAAGGAACTGGTAAAGGAAGGCGTGTTGAAAGGCCCGGCGCTCGTTCAGCTTTGCATGGGTGTGCCCTGGGGCGCACCGAATGACCTCAACACTTTCATGGCGATGGTCAACAACATACCCTCGGACTGGAACTGGTCGGCCTTCTCGCTCGGTCGCGACCAGATGGCCTATGTCGCGGCATCAGTTCTGGCGGGCGGCAACGTCCGTGTGGGGTTGGAGGATAACCTCTGGCTCGGCAAGGGGCAGTTGGCGACCAACGCCCAGCTCGTCGAACGCGCGGTGACGATCATCGAGAATATGGGCGCCAGAGTTGCCGGACCCGAGGCGGTGCGCGCCAGGCTCGGCCTGACGAAACGGGCGCCAAGAAATCGCTGACTTGTCGGGACAGTTGTCGGGACGGATGCCCGACGGATGCGGGACGGATACGGGACAATTGCTGGCAGGCTTTTGGGCAGGCCTAAGGGAAGGGTAGATCACATATGACACGCAAGGCGGCAATCATCGGGGGCGGGGTTATCGGCGGCGGCTGGGCTGCGCGCTTCCTTCTCAACGGTTGGAACGTTTCCGTCTTTGACCCGGACCCGGAAGCCGAGCGAAAGATCGGCGAAGTAATGGCCAATGCCCGTGCAGCGCTGCCCGCGCTCTCGGATGTTCCGATGCCCGCCGAAGGCAGGCTTAGCTTTGCCGGTACGATCACCGAAGCCGTGGAAGGCGCTGAATATATTCAGGAATCCGTCTCTGAACGGCTGGAGCTAAAACACCGCGTCTTCGCCCAGATCCAGCAGGCGAGCCACGGGGTGCCCATCGGTTCCTCCACTTCGGGTTTCAAACCCTCCGAACTGCAACAGAACGCCGCCGACCCCTCGACCATTTTCGTCGCGCACCCCTTCAACCCGGTTTACCTTCTGCCCCTGGCCGAGATTGTTCCGAGTGTGAAGTCCGACACTAAACTCATTGAAAACGCAAAGGAAATCCTGCGCGAAATCGGCATGTTCCCGCTGCATGTCCGCAAAGAGATCGACGCCCATATCGCCGACCGCTTCCTTGAGGCCGTCTGGCGTGAGGCGCTCTGGCTGGTCAAGGACGGCGTCGCCACAACCGAAGAGATCGACGAAGCGATCCGCATGGGCTTTGGCCTGCGCTGGGGCCAGATGGGCCTCTTTGAAACCTACCGCGTCGCGGGCGGTGAGGCGGGCATGAAGCATTTCATGGCCCAGTTCGGTCCCTGCCTGCAATGGCCCTGGACCAAGCTCACCGATGTGCCTGAATTTACCGATGAACTGGTCGATTTGATCGCCGGTCAATCGGACGAACAATCGGGGAAATACACGATCCGCGAGTTGGAACGCATCCGCGACAGCAACCTCATCGGCTTCCTGCGCGCCTTGAAGGACCGCAACTGGGGTGCGGGCAAGGTGCTGCTCGATCACGACAAACGCCGCCGTGCCTCGTTCCATGAGACTGATGAAACCGGGCAGGGCGCGCCGATGGTCATGGCCCATATGCAGGTGCTGCCGGGTTGGATCGACTATAACGGCCATATGACCGAAAGCCGCTATTTGTTCGCCGCATCAGAGACTTCTGATGCGTTCCTGAGGCTGATCGGCGCCGACATGGACTATGTGGCAGGCGGCCACAGCTATTACACCGCCGAAACCCATATCATGCATCTGGGCGAAGCCAAGCTCGGCGATCGGCTGACCGGCACGATCCAGATCCTCGGTTCGGATGAAAAACGCATCCACGCCTTCATCCGCATCCAGCGCGGGGATGAGGTGGTGGCCAGCCTCGAACAGATGTTCCTGCATGTCGACATGAAGGCGGGCCGCGCCAGCCCGGCAGCACCAGAGGTGCTGACGAAACTCGCCCCCATTGCCAAAGCCCATGAAACCCTGCCGCGCCCGGATGCCGCCGGCCGCCACGTCGGACAAAGGAAAAGCTGATGGATTTCGGACTGACCGAAGAACAGCGGATGATCGTCGAGACGACCCGCGCCTTTGTGGAAAACGAGCTATATCCGCATGAGGCCGAAGTCGAACGCACCGGCCATCTTCGCATGGACCTGATCAAGGAGATTCAGGCGAAAGCGATTGCGGCAGGGCTTTATGCGGCCAACATGCCTGAGGAGGTCGGCGGCGCGGGCCTCGATACCCAAAGTTGGCTTTTATACG
>JAOUMG010000419.1 GCA_029881635.1 Paracoccaceae bacterium
AGTGGCGATCCTGCGCCGGCCCGATACTTGAGATGAACCTTCGACAGCAGCCCACGGAAAGGCGCAAATCCGTCATGGAACACAAGAATTCAGGCCGACAGCTTGGCGGGGAGTTGGTGATACCTGTCATCGCGATTGCGTTCACCTTGTATTTCTTCACCACCATCTGGAATTCGCCCTGGACCGCACAGGTCAGCGCGTTTGCAATCGGCGGATTTCTCATAATTGTCTGCTGTATTTTCATCGCCCGCTGCATTGTATGGCTGGGCAAAGGTGAAGGGAAACTGGGCTTCAGCAATCTGGTGACCCGCGCCGACATTCATTCCGGGCGTATCGGGTTGTTTCTGACCACTGTCGGATATTGCGTCTTCATCGACCGTTTGGGGTTTACACTGACCACCTTCTTGTTCCTGAGCCTCAGCATGATCATCCTCAGCCGGGGCGAAAACGCCAAGTTCATCACACTGGTTTCAGCATTGATGTCACTGGGCGGTTGGGCAGTTTTCATCTGGGCATTTGACACACGTTTCCCAAGGGGCTGGTTCGAAACCACGATGAAGGCGGTATTGGCCAATGGATAGCACGTCCCAGATCCTGATCGAAGTTCTGCTTGATACCATCAGCTATTGGTATGTCATTATCCCAACAATCTTTTTGGGTTTGATTGTTGGTGGCATTCCGGGTTTTTCGGCGGCCAACACGATCATCATCCTCATGCCGCTGACATTGTCGATGAACCTGGAAACCGGCCTTGTATTCATGGTTTCGCTTTATTGTTCCGCGCGCATGGGTGCCGGCATTCCCGCCATTCTGGTCAATATCCCCGGAACCGCCGGCGCGGCGGCAACGCCCTTGGACGGTTATCCGATGGCAAAGCAGGGTAAAGGCCAGCAAGCACTGGCAATTTCATTCGTTGCATCCTGTCTTGGCGGCCTGCTGACAACGATTATCGCCCTTGCGACGATGCCCATTCTGGCCCGCGTAGGTTTTTACATGCATTCGGTCGAGATGATCGTTGTCATGCTTTTTGGCATTTCCCTGATCGCCTCGATCGCGGCACAGGATATGGTCAAGGGGCTCATCGCCGGGTTTCTGGGCCTGATGATCGGCTCTATCGGCACCGACGTCGTTTATGCAACGCCCCGCGGCACCTTCGGTTTTCTGGAGCTTTATGACGGCGTGCCGTTGATCCCGGCGCTCGTGGGTCTGTTCGCTGTCAGCGAGGCCTTCGTGATCATTGAAAAGAAGGTGATCGTCACGCATGAGGGTGACGTCAAGAAAGCCAATTGGCATGACACTTTCGAAGGCGTCAGGATCGCGCTGGCACGTTGGTGGCATATCGTTTGGACTTCGGTCATCGGGCTGGTCATCGGGGTCATTCCGGGTGCGGGGGCTTCCATCGCCAGCTTTGTGGCCTACCAACAGTCGCGGTCCTTTTCGAAGACACCCGAACTTTACGGCACTGGCCATCCCGAAGGGCTGATCGCACCGGAATCTGCCAATAACGGCGTGACCTCGGGAACGTTAGTGCCTTTGCTGGTGCTGGGCATTCCCGGCGGCGCCACGGCGGCGATCATGCTGGTTGTCATGCAGTTTCACGGCGTCAGCTTTGGCCCGTCGCTGTTCGAAAACCAGCCCAAGGTCGGCTATGGAATGTTCATGGCCATGGCCGTCAGCTACGTGCTGATGATTTTCACCATCCTGCCGCTTTCGCGCTACATGAGCCACGTCACGACGATCCCCACGATCTACCTTGCACCGATGATCATCAGCTTCACGCTGGTTGGTGGCTTTGTTCCGCGTGAATATATGTTCGACATGTATCTGGCGCTTGCCTTCGGCGTGTTGGGGTACATCGCGCGCCGCACCGGATATCATGTCGCGGCGATCCTGATCGGCGTTATCCTTGGCCCGTTGCTTGAAAAATACTTCCTCTGGTCACTGAAGAAATCAGATGGCGACCTCATGGTGCTGTTCTCATCGACTTTGGGGAATATCCTTTGGGTCGCATTTGCCATGTCCATCATCCTGCCGATCTTCTTTGAGATGCGGCGCAAGCGCAGCCGAGGGGTACCCGCAGAATGAAACGCGAAATCGAATGGCAATTGTCCCGCAATATTCGTCGATTGGGGCATATGGACATACCCGGCGGCGGTCAGATCGTGGTGCAGGACGGCTATGCCTATATCGGGCATATGAAACCGCCGATGGGCACATCCATCATTGATGTGCGCGACCCCGCCAATCCCACAGTCGTCTCGCATGTTCCGCCGCCTGATGAATGGTCGCACACCCACAAGGTGCGCGTCGCAGGCAATATCATGATCACCAATGTCGAGCAGGACCGAAGGCATTTCCTGCGCAAGGGCGACAAGATTGCGGGGCTTCGTGCTGATGGCCTGTCCGAAAAGCAGATCGCCAAAAAGCTGGCGGTGAAAGAGACCGACATCAAGGTTCTGGAAGAGGCGCTGGTGCGCGGGTATCATTCGGGCGGTTTCCGCGTCTGGGATATTTCCGACAAATCCGCGCCGCGCCAGTTGGCCTATGTGAAAACCCATGGCTTTGGCGTCCACAGGTTCGATATGGATGCCAACTACGCCTATATTTCGACCGAGATGGAGGGTTATGTCGGCAATATTCTCGTGATCTACGATATTTCCAACCCCACCCGTCCGACCGAGGTTTCCCGTTGGCATATGCCCGGCCAGCACCTCTCGGGCGGTGAAAAGCCGACTTGGTCAGGCTATGGCACCCGCCTGCATCATGCGATGCGCTGCGGGGATGAGCTTTGGGCTGCGGTATGGCATGCGGGATACCGGGTGCTGGATGCGACCGACATTACCAGACCCAGGGTCAAGGGCAGTTATCGCTTTCCGCCAGCCATCCCGGAACCCACCCATACGGTGATGCCCCTCGCCCAGCCGATTAACGGGCGTCGCTATGCTGTGGCCATTGACGAAGAGCATGATCACCAACCGGGTCGTTTGCACGGGTTCTTGTGGGTGATGGATGTTACCGACCTTTCCGATATGGTTCCTGTCGCGGCCTGGGATCTTTCCGAACGCGCGTCACCTTGGGTCGGCGATCCGGGCATACGTTTCGGGGCGCATCAGTTCCGCGAAAAACTCGACAGCACATTGGTCTATGCAACCTGGTTTGCAGGTGGCCTGCGGGTGCTTGACCTGGCCGATCCGCA
>JAOUMG010000420.1 GCA_029881635.1 Paracoccaceae bacterium
ATCTGACCGCTGCGATCTACGGCGGTGGTGATGGCAGTGCGGGTGCAGGTGGAGAACGCGCATCATTGGCCGCCGACAGCGGCGCTGGACACTGAAAGGAAATGACATGTTGAACAGACGTCAGTTACTTGGGGCCGGTGCCGCAGGCGCAACGCTGGTTTCAAGCCAGGCATGGGGCAAGACCCTGAACATGGGACTGCCCGAGGCGGCGCACATGGACAGCGCAGCAACAGCGATCACACCGCGCCCCAATTCGGGCCCGGATTACAATCCCGTCGTCACGCTCAACGGCTGGACGTTGCCATATCGGATGAACAACGGCGTGAAGGAGTTCCACCTTGTTGCCGAACCCGTCGAGCGAGAGCTGGCCGACGGCATGATCGCGCATCTTTGGGGCTATAACGGCCAGTCCACCGGCCCAACCATTGAGGCGGTCGAGGGCGACCGGGTGCGCATCTATGTCACGAACAAACTACCCGAACATACTACGGTCCATTGGCATGGGCTGATCCTGCCTTCTGGCATGGACGGGGTTGGCGGGCTGTCACATCCCGGTATTCCGCCAGGCAAAACCTACGTCTACGAGTTCGATCTGATCAAATCAGGAACCTTCATGTATCATCCGCATGCGGACGAGATGGTGCAGATGGCAATGGGAATGATGGGCATGTTCGTAGTCCATCCCAAAGACCCGACCTTCATGCTGGTGGATCGTGATTTCCTCATCATGCTGAATGCGTTCGACATCGACCCGGGCACCTATGTGCCACGCATCATGACGATGACCGATTTCAACCTCTGGACATGGAACAGCCGGATTTTTCCGGACATCGACCCTCTGGTCGTCAACAAAGGCGATCGGGTGCGAGTGCGCGTCGGCAACCTTACGATGACGAACCATCCCATCCACATGCATGGCTATGATTTCAAGGTCACATGCACCGATGGCGGATGGGTGCCAGAGGCCGCACAATGGCCCGAAGTCAGCATCGATATTCCCGTCGGTGCTATGCGCGCCTACGAATTTACCGCTGACCATTTAGGCGACTGGGCGATCCATTGCCACAAGTCGCACCATACGATGAACGCGATGGGCCACAATGTGCCCACGTTCATCGGTGTGAACAAGACGCAACTGACCCAGCAGATCCGCAGGTTCCAGCCAGAATACATGCCCATGGGCACCGCCGGAATGGCTGATATGGGCGTGATGGAAATGCCGCTTCCGGACAATACCATTCCGATGATGACGGGTTGGGGACCGCACGGTCCAATTGAAATGGGTGGCATGTTCTCGGTCGTCAAAGTGCGCGATGGCATCGATGCGGACGATTACTCGGACCCGGGCTGGTACGAAAACCCACCGGGCGAACAAGCCTATGAATGGACTGGTGAACTGCCGGAGTTCGCCACCAACAACAGTCCCAAGACCATCCTTACACCAAAGCCAAGCTCAAAGGGCTGAATGGCTTTTAGATTCAACCAACCAAACCACAGGACAAAGAAATGAAAAATCTACTTTTGACGACAACTCTTGCATTCGCTCTCACCGGGCCTTCATTCGCCGCCGGAACCCACGACGGAGGGCACAGTAATGATCATGCTGGAATGGCCAAGGAAATGATGATCGGCATGCCCGGTGATCCTGCCAAGGTGACGCGCACCATTGACGTGTCAATGCGGGAAACGGATGACGGCGAAATGTTGTTCGAGCCTGGCTCGCTGGATTTCCTGCGGGGCGAGACGATCCGCTTCAATGTGATCAACAACGGTGAGTTGGAGCATGAATTCGTCATTGACACGATGATGGGCAATGCAGAGCACAAAGAAGCCATGGCCAAGATGGACATGGAGCATGACGATCCCAACTCAGTCCGGCTGGATCCGGGAGCGTCAGGTGAAGTTGTCTGGACTTTCTCGAACTTCGGATCATTCGAATTCGCATGCCTGATCCCGGGTCATTACGAATCCGGCATGCACGGACCTATCATGGTGGGGGAGCAGATGGCGCAAGCGGATGTCGAGTACACAACCGGAACCATCAAGAAGATCGACGCCAAAGCCGGAAAGGTAACAATTATTCATGGCCCTTTGGTCACTCTTGACATGCCTGCGATGACAATGGTGTTCCGCGCTGATGAGGAAATGATGGCCAAAATGTACGAAGGACAGGACATTGAGTTCGTCGCAGACCGGGTCAAGGGAAAGCTTACCGTGACCGCCCTCAAGTAAAGCAATATTCAGGAGCGTCGGATGAATTCGACGCTCCTGGATAAACGTCAACACTTTCCCACCGATGAAGCCGCACGGCCCGACAAAGTAGCGCTACATCATAAATTCCCTATGAGAGGACTTTACGATGAACGGAAACGAGATGGGTTCGATGATAGTTCTTGAATGGGCTTCGGCTGAATTTTCGGGATCCTGATCCTCTTGCCGTTGGTTTTGGCCATAGCAGGTTGATCACGTATATTCGGAAATAGAGAAAGGACTTCGAAATGACCTACACGATCGATCGAATGATCTCGGGCGTCGGTATCGCCGATGTCGATGTGCGTGCCCGGAAGGCGCTCGCCGACCACGGCTTCGGCGTCCTGACCGAAATCGACGTCAAGGCGACGATGAAGAAGAAGCTCGATGTCGAGATGCCCGCCTATCGCATCCTCGGCGCTTGCAATCCGAAGATGGCGCAACAGGCCATCGGGATCGAGCCGCGTGTGGGTGCGATGCCGCCCTGCAACGTCATCCTGCGCGAGGTCGAGGTCAGCGCCATCGATCCGGTGGCTTCGATGCAGGCGATCGAGAACGCCGAGCTGACGGCCGTTGCGGGCGAGGTGCGCGATCTTCTGGCCAAGGCCGTCACGGCGATCTGAGATGACCTTTCGCGCGGCCATTATCGTGGGCCTTGCGATCCTAGGGATCGGGTTGCTCGCTGTCTGGCAGTTCGCACCTGCGGTAATCGCAGATCTGCGCGGCCTGATGGACGGCGAGCGCCTGGAGATGCTTGTCGAGCAGGCGGGTCTCTGGGGGCCAGTCCTGATCGTCACGCTCATGACCCTCGCGGTCGTGGCCAGCCCGATCCCGAGCGCGCCCATCGCGCTGGCCGCCGGTGCAGCCTACGGGCATGTCTGGGGAACGGTGCAGGTCGTGATCGGCGCGGAACTCGGGGCATTGATCGCCTTCGGTCTCGCG
>JAOUMG010000421.1 GCA_029881635.1 Paracoccaceae bacterium
GCGATCGGTGGGCCGTTTTACCTTGCGGTTGCGGTTGTGCTGAACGGTTGGTTCATTTTCGGCGCATGGCGCATCTGGCAGCGCGATGAGGCTGTCGCCGAAGCCGATGCCTACAAGGCCGAGCGGAAATTCTTTCGATTCTCTCTGGCCTATCTCTTCTTGCATTTCACCGCCTTTCTGGCCGAGGCCGCGATGCGGTCATTCGGGTTTGGGGGCTGGTGATGGCCATTCACCGCGATCATGAACTGCACACCCGCCGCCGGGGGCGCAATCTTGGCCTTGGTCTGGTGCTGGTGGGGTTTGTCGCCATCGTCTTTGGCCTGACGGTGGTCAAGGTGACCAACCTTCAGGTGCCCACTTTGGAGACCGCGCAATGACCCGGCCCGAGGGCAACAGCCGTACCGCGCTGCAACTTTTGGGCGTTGTGGTGACGATGGGGGCGCTGGCCTGGGCGGCGGTGCCGTTTTATTCCTGGTTCTGCCAGGTCACCGGCTACGGCGGCACGCCCAGCGTGTCGGATGTGGGCGCGGACGAGATCCTTGATGAAACCGTCACCGTGCGGTTCGACGCCAACACCGACCGCGGCATGGCCTGGGAATTCAAGCCGGTTGTGCGCGAAATGACCCTGCGCATCGGCGAAACCGGACTGGCCTTCTATGAGGCCTATAACCCGACAGACCGGGCGATCGCGGGCACTGCGTCGTTCAACGTGGCACCGGATCAGGCGGGCTATTTCTTTACCAAGATCGACTGTTTCTGCTTTACCGAGCAGGTTCTTCAGCCCGGCGAGCGGGTTGAGATGCCGGTCAGCTTCTATGTCGACCCCGACCTGGTGTCGGACCGCGACGCGAAGCATATCCGGCACATCACGCTGTCTTACACTTTCTACGAAACCGAACTGCCCGAAGCACAGGCGAGCCTTTCGCCTGCCGCTTTGGTGCCGTATAACTGAAGCCCACACCGGGGACACCGACATGGCGCACGCAAAAAACCACGACTACCACATTCTCAAACCATCGATCCTGCCGTTCCTCGGCGCGCTCGGCGGGTTTATCATGCTTTTCGGGGCCGTCATCTGGATGAAGGGCATGTCGCCTTTCATGAGCCTCATCGGCCTCGTTCTGGTGCTTTACGTGATGTATGCCTGGTGGGCTGAAGTGGTCCACGAAGGCAATACGGGCGATCATACGCCGGTGGTGCGGATCGGTCTGCGCTATGGCTTCATCCTGTTCATCATGTCGGAAGTGATGTTCTTTTCGGCCTGGTTCTGGACCTTCTTCAAACATGCGCTTTACCCGATGACCGAAGGGTCGCCCGCCATTGATGGTGTCTGGCCGCCTGTCGGGATCGAGACGTTTGATCCTTGGCACCTGCCGCTGATCAACACGCTGATCCTGCTGTGTTCCGGTGCAGCAGCGACCTGGGCGCACCACGCGATTGCCCATGAAAACAACCGCAAGGACATGATCAACGGGCTGGCGCTGGCGGTTTTCCTCGGTATCATGTTCACCGCCTTTCAGGCGCTGGAATATGCCGAGGCCGGTTTCGGCTTTGCTGGCAACATCTACGGCGCGTCATTCTTCATGGCCACCGGGTTCCACGGCTTCCATGTGATCATCGGTACAATCTTCCTTCTGGTTTGCATGATCCGGGCGATGAAGGGGCATTTCACCCCCGAACAGCATGTCGGATTTGAGGCTGCCGCCTGGTACTGGCACTTTGTTGACGTTGTCTGGCTGTTCCTTTTCCTCGCGATTTACATCTGGGGCAGCGCCTGACCCTGGCTGTGCGATCCGTATTATTGACCACAATGAATGACAGGCGCAGGGGAAACCTTGCGCCTTTCTGGTCGTGATCCGCTATCTTTCGGCGAGCCTGATCGGGGCAGGGGGCATCGCCATCCTGTTGTCGCTGGGGATATGGCAATTGCAGCGGCTGGAATGGAAAAAGACGGTTCTGGCCGAGATTGACGCCCAGATACATGCAGCACCGACCGAGGTTCCCGAATTGGGCGGGCTTGACCCGGTTGCAGCGCGGTTTCGCCCTGTGCAGGTAGCAGGCCGCACCACGGGCGAGGAAATCCATGTGCTGTCGGGAAAGAAGGACATCGGACCCGGATATGAAATCATCGCCGCTTTCGTGACAGCATCAGGCCGGCGCATATTGCTGGACCGTGGGTTTGTGCCCGATGCTGCGCAGCGCGATCCGCGCCCGGCCACCGAGCTTTCCGTCACCGGAAATCTGCATTGGCCGGAAGAGGCCGACAGCTATACACCCGCGCCAGATCTGGGCAGGGGCATCTGGTTTGCCCGCGATGTGCCGGCCATGGCCAAGCATCTTGGAACCGAGCCATTGCTGGTCGTGGTGCGGACCAGCGACGGGGCGGCACAGGGGATTGTGCCCGTGCCTGTGGATACGGCCAACATTCCCAATGATCATCTGAACTACGCAATTACATGGTTTTCGCTGGCAATTGTCTGGCTGGGGATGACAGTCTTTCTTCTGTGGCGTATCAGGCAGGGAACAGATTGAGGGCGGGCAGAATGCGCTATGTGTCGACCCGGGGTCAGGCCCCGGCCTTGAGTTTCGGTGAGGCGATGCTGACCGGGTTGGCCCGTGACGGCGGGCTTTATGTGCCAGAGGTCATTCCGACCGTGTCAGAGGCGGAAATCGCCGCCTTGGCGGGGCTGTCCTATGAGGAAGCCGCCTTTCGCATCATGCGGCCTTTTGTGGGCGATACCTTCACGGATGCCGAATTTCACCGTGCCATTGAGGCGGCCTATGCAGGCTTTGGCCATGCGGCGCGGGCGCCTTTGGTGCAACTTTCCGCCAATCATTTCCTGCTGGAGCTGTTTCACGGCCCGACGCTGGCGTTCAAGGATTTCGCCATGCAGCTTATCGGGCAGCTTTTTCAGATTGCGCTGGCCCGCGATGGGCGGCGGGTGACGATTGTCGGGGCGACCTCGGGCGATACCGGATCGGCCGCGATCGAGGCGTTTCGCGGATTGTCGAATGTCGATGTTTTTATCCTTTACCCGCATGGCCGCGTGTCCGAAGTTCAGCGGCGCCAGATGACGACGCCGACAGAGGCGAATGTTCATGCGCTGGCTGTCGATGGCGATTTCGACGATTGCCAGAACCGGCTGAAGGATATGTTCAACGATTTTGCCTTCCGTGACGGTGTCGGCCTT
>JAOUMG010000422.1 GCA_029881635.1 Paracoccaceae bacterium
GCGGGGGAACCTGCCGATGGTTGAACATGTGATGGAGGCGGGGATGACGCTGATGCCGATGATCGGCAAGGCCAAGCTGCTGCGCAGCTGGGGCGGTATCATGGACATGACCCCCGACGGATCGCCGATCATAGACAAGACCCATATCGAGGGGCTCTATCTCGATTGTGGGTGGAATTACGGGGGGTTCAAGGCGGTTCCGGCATCAGGCTGGTGCATGGCGCATCTGATGGCCACGGATCAGAGCCACGACTATGCCCGCCGCTTCCGCCTGAACCGTTTTGCCACCGGCCATCTTCTTGATGAAGAAGGCACTGGCAGCCAGCATAATCTGCACTGAGGAGATGGCGATGCGTCGGTCCGCCCACCCCATCCCTCCCCAGAAGGGGGAGGTCGCCCCACTTGGAGGCGTTCTGAAAACCTCGCTTCTTTCCGCCTTGCCACAAGAGCGAGACACAGGGGCAATTGCCGGGAAAGGTGCCAGATGCGAATAACTTGCCCCCTTTGCGGTGACCGCGACCGTCGGGAGTTCTATTATTACGGGGCTTCAGACTATCACGACCGCCCGGCCGCCGATGCCCCGCCGGAAGCCTGGGACAATCACCTGCATCTGCGCGACAACCCGGCGGGTGAAACGCGCGATCTTTGGTATCACGAGATGGGCTGTTCCGCGTGGGTCGAGGTCACGCGCAACACCGTCACCCATGCTGTTCTAGCCACAAGGCTTTTGGTGCAAGCACCAAAGAAACCGCGCGCCTCGGGTGCAAAGACCGGCGATGCGAAGCCTAAAAGCCGGGGGAAAAGATCATGAGGATCGAAGGAAAGGGTCTGATCGACAGGTCGATCCGCGTCGGTTTTCGCTTTGATGGTACTGAACATACCGGATTTGAGGGCGATACGCTCGCGTCGGCGCTTTTGGCGGATGGCGTGCGCGTCATGGGGCGATCATTCAAGTATCACCGACCGCGCGGAGTGATGACAGCCGGATCCGAGGAACCCAATGCGCTTGTCACGGTGGGGCGCGGTGCGGCGCAGGTGCCGAATGTGCGCGCAACGGTACAGGAAATACATTCGGGGCTGGAGGCTTACGGTCAGAACTGCTGGCCCTCGCTCGGTCTTGACGTGATGGCGGTGAATGACCTTCTGTCGCCCTTCCTGAGTGCCGGGTTTTACTACAAGACCTTCATGTGGCCACGGGCATTTTGGGAAAAACTCTATGAACCCGTCATCCGCCGGGCGGCAGGTTTGGGGGCACTGTCACGCCTGCACAATGACGAAGCCTATGAAAAGGCCTGGGCATTTTGTGATCTTCTTGTCATCGGCTCGGGCCCGGCTGGGCTGATGGCGGCACTGACCGGTGCACGGGCAGGTGCAAAGGTCATTCTGGCCGAAGAAGACAGCCGTTTCGGCGGACGCCTTCTGGCCGAAGATGAAACTGTCGGCGGTAAGGTTGGCCCTGACTGGGTTACAAGTGTTATCAATGAGTTGGAAAGCCTATCGAATGTAACGCTGATGCCCCGTACGACAGTGACCGGTGCCTATGATGGTGGGACGTTCGGGGCCTTGGAACGCGTGGGTCTGCATTTGGCAAAACCACCTGCCAACCTGCCGCGTGAATGTTTCTGGCGTATTGTTGCCAAACGCACAGTGCTCGCCTCTGGTGCCATTGAGCGCCAGATCGCCTTTCCGATGAATGATCGCCCGGGCATCATGACGGCAGGGGCCACGCGCGCCTATCTCAACCGGTGGGGCGTTGCGGCGGGCCAATCGGTCAGCGTGTTTTGCAACAACGACGATGCCCATCGTACCGCCCGCGATCTGGCCGCTGCGGGCGTCAATATCGCGGCGTTGATCGATGTGCGGGCGGATGCAACCCCCAGCGGCGATTTCCCGGTCTTCGCAGGTGCGCGCGTGATCGACACCAAGGGCCGCAAGGGCCTGCGCGAAATCACCATCGCTTCGCATCGGGGCGAGGAAAAGATCACGACGGATTGTCTGGCTGTTTCAGGGGGTTGGAACCCGGCGTTGCATCTGACGTGCCACATGAATGGCCGCCCCGTCTGGCGCGACGATATCGCGGCATTCGTGCCGAAACCCGATATGGTGCCGGGGCTCGATGCCTGCGGCGCGGCGGCGGGTCTATTTTCGACCGCAGGCGCATTGGCCGATGGTCAGCGCGCCGCGAAGTCGGCACTTGACGCGCTGGGCCTGAAAGCCAAGGCAACAAAGCTGCCCGAGGCAGAAGACCAGCCGACCTCCATCCACGCCTATTGGTCGGTCAACGGGTCATCCCGGCGGGCATGGCTGGATATGGCCAATGACGTGACAACCAAGGATGTGCGTCTGGCGGCGCAGGAAAACTTCGCCTCGGTCGAGCACATGAAGCGCTATACGACCCAAGGCATGGCACCCGATCAGGGCAAGACATCCTCGGTCGCGGCTCTGGCGGTGCTTGCCGATGCGACCGGCCGTGGCATTCCTGAGACGGGAACGACCACTTTCCGTCCACCCTACACGCCGATCTCCATTGCCGCCCTCGGTGCGGGCGGGCAAGGCGCGGGATTTGCCCCGCAACGCTACCTCACCTCGCATCAGGCCTCGGTTGAACGCGGCGCACCAATGATCGAGGCCGGGCTCTGGTATCGTCCGTCTTATTTCCCGCGCCCGGGCGAAGCAACCTGGCGCGAGGCCTGCGACCGCGAAGTGCGGATGGTGCGTGGCAAGGTCGGCATCTGCGATGTTTCGACCCTGGGCAAGATCGACATTCAGGGGCCCGATGCCGCCCGTTTTCTCGATTTCGTCTACACCAACACCTTCTCAACGCTGAAACCGGGGCGGGTGCGTTATGGCCTGATGCTGCGCGAAGACGGGATGGTGTTTGACGACGGCACCACGGCCTGCCTCGCCCCCGGTCATTACCTGATGACCACCACGACCGCAGCGGCGGGTCCGGTCATGCGCCACCTCGAATTCGTCCATCAGGCCCATTGTGCCGACTGGGATCTGCGGATGATCTCGGTCACCGAACACTGGGCGCAGTTCGCCATCGCCGGACCGCTGGCGCGCGATCTGTTGAACTCGGTCCTTGAGACCCCGATCGATGATGCGTCCGTGCCATTTCTCGGCTGCGCGTCTGTCACGCTGATGGGGGTAGATGCCCGACTTTATCGCATCTCATTTTCTGGCG
>JAOUMG010000423.1 GCA_029881635.1 Paracoccaceae bacterium
CGGGCTGTTATTCAGAAGGGCCTGTCAAAACAGCTGGTCTACTACTGGTTTGAAGGTCGCGGCAAACGCCAGGCTAACGATTTTCGCGCCAAGTTGAGCGTCCTGTCCGACAGCCTGACCATGGGCCGAACCGATGGGGCGCTGGTGCGCTACGTGACCCCCATCAATGCCGATGAAACCGAGGCGGATGCCGAAGCGCGCCTGATGCGTTTCATGCTGAAAAGTCTGAAACCACTGCCACGGTTCGTTCCTTTCTGATTGAAAAACAACTGTTTCTCTTGATTACCCTGCGGCCTCTGACAAGATTGCCGCAATGATCAATGCAAAAAACAGGGCTTCCCGGCTGAAAATCCCAATTCGCAGGGTTCCAGTGGTTATCTGGGTTCTGGCAGTGGCAAGCCTGCTGCCGGAACTGGTGCTTTTGGGTGCCGATCTGGGGCTGTGGGGGACGCATCGCTGGCGTTCCCTGGCCTACCAGTATGCGGGGTTCTGGGCAGGTCTTTTAGGCAACTGGCACCCAAATTACCCGGCCCAGCCCTATGTCATGTTTGCCAGCTACGGCTTCTTGCATGCTGGTCCTGTGCATTTTCTGGTCAATGCCATCACGCTCTTGTCACTCGGGCCGCCGCTTGCCGAGGCTCTGGGCCCGTGGCGTTTTCTGGCGCTCTATACTGTGTCACTGGTTGGCGGCGCCATTGGCTTTGCCGCGCTATCCCCGGCAGCGGCACCGATGATCGGGGCCTCGGGGGCGCTTTTTGGTCTGGCCGGGGCGTTTCTGGCCCATGAATACAATGACCGCACAACGCGCCAACGATCGCAATGGCCCGTCGTTCAAGCCCTCGTCTGGCTTTGCCTACTCAATTTGGCCTTGTGGTGGGCCATGCACGGCCAACTGGCCTGGCAAACCCATCTTGGCGGGTTCATTTCCGGCTGGGTATTTTTGATGCTCTTCGGACGCCAACGGGTTTGAGGCGACAACCAAAAATCCGATTCGACGTTCCGGATTGACTATCCGGGCCTAACGCCCCATGCGCGCGAAAATCCGATCATAGGCTGCCAACAGGTTCGGCACGGAATGGGCCCAGCTCAGGTTTTCAACTACCCGCCTACGACCAATCGTTCCCATGCGTTTGCGTTCTTCGGGTGAATCCATTAGGGCGGCGATCTTGGCAGCAAAATCAACCGGGTCATTGGCAGCGGCGTAAAGCGATGCGTCGCCAGCCGAGGCTCGCCCCTCTTTCAGGTCGAACTGCACAATCGGCTTTCCCAGCGTCATGTATTCCATGATCTTATTCATGGTTGAAAGATCGTTCATTCGGGTTACCCGATCAGGATTCACGCAGATATCGGCGGTGTTGAGCATATCAAGCAGCAGGTCATCCGGCGCCCGACCGGTGAACGTAAAAAATTCTTCCAGACCGCGATTCCGCACGCTTTCTTGAACCTCTTCCAGTGCCGGTCCGTCCCCGACGATCCCAAAATGCACGTCTCGCCGACCCATAGGCCCGGTCAGATGTGCTGCCGCATCGACCAGAAGGTCCAGCCCTTCTTGCTGGCCAATCACGCCGACGTAACCGATCAAAAAGCGGGCGCCGCGCTTTAATGCATCGCGCGGCGGCCGAATTGTGAGGTTCTCTATTTTCGGACCGGATCGGACGACAAACACATCCTCTGCGGCCATGCCGCCCCGCTCCCGGGCGATGGCGGCATAGCTTTCATTCGTCGCAATCGACACTAGCGCAGTCTTAAAGGTCAGCCATTCGAAAAAGACCATGAACCGCCATAGCAGTCCGCGACGGCCAAATTTGACCTCGTACAGCTCGGGGCAGATATCGTGATGATCGAATAGATATCGAACACCGAAAGGCCGCAGCACCCACGCCAAAATAAAGATCAGATCGGGTGGGTTACAACCATGTAAGACATCAATCCCCTGTTCACGCCGCACCCGCAAAGCCAGCCGGAATTCATGCCAGAGTGCAGAGCCATATTCGCGCAGATATCCCAGTGCCGAATTACTCTCTGCCGGCAATCTATGGCGATAGACATGCACGCCCTCAAGGAATTCATATTCCGCCTCAAATCCTTTGCCAGTCGGCGAAATTACCGAAACCACATAGCCAACGGAGGCAAGTGTCGTTGCCTCAGCCCAAACCCTGCGATCGAAGGGCACTGGCAGATTTTCAACAACGATAAGTACACGCCGCCCCTTACCCGGACCACCGGCTTCACCAGTTGATGCCACGATAGCGCTCCCCAAGTTCGTAGGCGAGCCCGGGTATGCGGGCAAGATCCAAAAGCTGCTGATCGTCGCGCAGCTTTTTACCCAAGAACTTGAACTCAGGCGCGTGATTGCCCACGATAATCAGCCCGCCATGGCCCAGTACGGCGTCAAGGTCATCCGATAGAATCTCGGCAATATGGGGAATTACCTCTTCTATATAGGCACGGTTGGCGCCAAGCAGGCGCGACATATGCACGTTGCGATCATAAATGCGCAAGTTATAGCCTTTGCCGATCAGGCGTTCGACCAGCGTTACTTGCGGGCTTTCACGCAGGTCATCGGTACCTGCTTTGAAACTAATCCCGAGAAAGGCAATTTCCCGCGAACCATAGTCGGCGATCCGCTCCAGTGCCCGCTCTATTTGCTGACTGTTCGTTGCGAGAACGGAGTTCAACAGCGGCAGATCAAGGTCGAGGTCGCGCCCCTTGAATGTCAGTGCACGGACATCCTTGGGCAGGCAAGAGCCCCCAAAAGCAAAACCCGGCTTCATGTAGTAAGGAGAGATGTTCAGCTTGGTATCCTGGCAGAAAATATCCATCACTTGCCAGCTATCAACCCCGACCGCCTGGGCGATATTGCCAATCTCATTGGCGAACGAAACCTTAACGGCATGCCAAGCATTGTCGGCATATTTGACCATTTCGGCGACGTCGAGCTGCGTTGCGATCTTTGGCCCCGGCAGATCAGCGTAAAGTTTCATGACCGCCTCGGCTGTTGCAGGATCGTCTGATCCTACGACAGTCTTTGGCGGATTATCATAGTCGTAAACGGCAGTTGATTCACGTAAAAATTCTGGGTTATTAGCGATTTTTACTCGGCCTTTGGCCGCAAGCCCGGCGGCCTTGGTTAAAGCAGGAATAACAATGCCACGCATGGTACCGGGCAAGATGGTCGAGCGGAT
>JAOUMG010000424.1 GCA_029881635.1 Paracoccaceae bacterium
TTGCGCGTGAAGAAACGGCAATGGGCAAGGAGTGAAAGCATGACGGCGAAGATCATCGACGGTAAAGCATTTGCCGCCAATATCCGCGGGCAGGTGGCGACCCATGTTGCGCGGCTAAAGGCGGATCACGGGATCACGCCGGGTCTGGCAGTTGTGTTGGTTGGCGAAGATCCGGCGTCAGAGGTCTATGTTCGTTCCAAGGGCAAACAAACTGCCGAAGCGGGAATGAACTCCTATGAGCACAAGCTGGATGCCAATACATCCGAGGCTGACCTTCTGACGTTGATTGCAAAGCTCAATGCCGATCCGGCGGTTCATGGGATTCTGGTGCAACTACCGCTGCCGGGGCATCTGAATTCCGATCTGGTGATCAATGCAATTGATCCCGCCAAAGATGTGGACGGGTTCCACATTTCCAATGTCGGATTGTTGGGCACCGGGCAAAAGTCGATGGTCCCCTGCACTCCGCTGGGCTGCCTGATGATGCTGCGCGACCATCATGGCAAGCTGTCCGGGTTGAACGCAGTCGTGGTGGGGCGGTCCAATATCGTTGGCAAGCCGATGGCGCAACTTTTGCTGGGCGATAGCTGCACGGTTACCATCGCCCATAGCCGGACCAAGGACCTGCCCGAGGTTTGTCGGCGTGCCGATATTCTCGTGGCTGCTGTCGGACGCCCCGAAATGATCACTGGTGAATACGTCAGACCTGGTGCGACGGTGATTGATGTGGGCATCAACCGGATCGAGCGTGACGGCAAAACGAAACTTGTCGGCGACGCTCATTTTGAGAGCTGCGCCGCGGTTGCCGGTGCCATCACCCCGGTTCCGGGTGGCGTCGGTCCGATGACCATCGCCTGCCTTCTGGCCAACACCCTGACCGCCTGCTGCCGCGCCAACGGCCTGCCGGAACCAGATGGGCTGACGGCCTGAGTCAGGCCTCAGACGGTCGTTTTCAGGGCTTGGGTTCGACTGCAATCATGGTGCCCTGCAACACCGCGACAAGCGTCCTTGTTTCTGCGGTCACAGCCGTCACTTCGGCTGTGACAACGCTTAGCCGGCGACCAGCTTTGATCACCTTGCCACGGGCGATCAGGCAATCCCCCTTGGCCGGTGCCAGCAGGTTGATTTTCATTTCGACTGTCATCACTTCTGAACCTTCGGGCATCAGCGACAGCGCGGCATAACCGGCGGCCGTATCGCCGAGGGCAAAGGTCAGACCGGCATGACCAACATCGTGCTGCTGACGGGCGAGCGGCAGGATGGGGGCGGTGATCGTGAATGCGCCCGGAGCGATATCGGTTATCTCAGCCCCGAATGTTGCCATCAGGTTCTGTCGGGCGAAACTGCTGCGCAGTTTTGCATCGGTTTCCGCGCTCAGATTCTTGGCCATGCATTTATCCTTTCAACGCGGCATCGGGATAGCCTGTGCGGTTTTTCCGGTCAGAACTGCCAGTGCCTCTGGGCCCATCAGATCGGAAAAAGCCGTGCTCTGGCTGGCCAACCCGCCGGTATAGGTGCCGTATGCGGGCAGAATGGCGCGCATATTGTCAATCAAAAAGCAGCGTCTTGATTGCCCGGCCAACCGGGCTTTGGGATGGTAGTGCCCGGACACTTCGCCTGTTGTGCCGGGCACAGCGATATGGCGAAAAACCAGCGCATCCATCCTCAGGTCGGCGCGATGCTCACCACCAAGCCCCAACGGTCCCGGATCATGATTGCCTTCAATCCAGATCCAGCGCCGCCCGGCCATCATCCGCGCGAACCAGAGGCTATGCGTGTCGTCGAGTTCGGCAGCGGCAAGATCATCGAAACTGTCACCAAGGCAGATCACTGTCTGCGGGCGCATCGCGGCGATGTCGGCATCCAGCCGTGTCAGCGTCTCGGATGTTTCATAAGGTGGGAGCAGGGCGCCGCCGCGCCGCGCCATGCGTTCGGATTTTCCCAGATGAAGGTCTGAAACGACCAAAAGCCTCTGGTCCGCCCACCAAAGTGCGCCCGAAGAAAGGGCTGTCAGTTCAGCACCGGAAATCTGGAAATTGTACCCGTTCATGACCCTTTCCTGACGCGGTGGGCAATCAAACGCAATTCCCGGTTTCCATCTGGCAGAAATATTCCCTAGCGAAGGTGTGTTTGGGGGCAGTTGGCCCCGCGCGCATCAGCCAAGCCCTGCTTCAGCCATCAATCGTTCGGCAGTTTCGGCCATCATCTTTTCGCGCGCAGCCCCGTCTACCGGAACACGGCCATGCTCCAGAAAGAGCGGCGCGGCCAGCGGTGTTACGCGCGGCAGGTGCAGATGATCGATGCGACCGCCGGCACGGGCCAGCATCGCTTCGATACGGCCAAAACCAACGAGGCCGCGCATCGCCTCTTGCCGCGTGATCTTCAGCAACAAATGGTCAGGGTCGTAGCGGCGCAAAGTGTCGTAAAGGATATCCGACGAGAAAGTTGCCTGCCGCCCGGATTTGCGCTGACCGGGGTGATTGCGGGCGATCAGACCTGCGACGAGCGCGACATTGCGAAAGGTTCGCTTCATCACGGCATTGCCGGAAAGCCAGCTTTCCAATCCATCGCGCAGGGCTGCCACATCAAGCAATGGAACCACATCCGGCACCGGATCGAGCCCCCATATCAGCGTGGCGTAATCGGTTGAGACGAAGCCCAGCGGGTTCAGGTCTTCGTCTTCCATGCGTTTGGTCAGCAATAGCCCCAGCGTCTGCTGGGCTGCCCGGCCCATGAAGCCGTAGACACACAGATGCGCGCGCGCCTCTGCCGGGAAGCTCTCGACCAGCAATCGGTCCGGGGCTGGCAGCCGTGACACATCGCGCTGAAGCGCCAGCCATTCTGCGGTATGGCTGGGCAGATCGGGCCAGCGCTTGTTCTGCAACATCCGAAGGATGCGTTCAGAAAGCTGGGTCGATGTGGAGAACTTGGTGCCGGAATAGACCGCGATCTTGGGTTCGCGCCCCGGGGCGGGGCTGACCTCAAGGCTCATTTCACGCAAGCCAACGTAGCGCACGACCTGACCGCCGATCAGGAAGGTTTCACCGGGAGTCAGCGTCGAGGCAAAGCTTTCCTCGACCTCGCCCAATGGTGCCCCGCCGCCACGGTTCTTGTGCCATCTTACCTTGACCATTTCGGCATCGGTAATGGTGCCGATGTTCATGCGAATGCTTTGGGTG
>JAOUMG010000426.1 GCA_029881635.1 Paracoccaceae bacterium
GAAAATCGCCGCGATAGCCGAGGTTTTCACGGCCCAGATGGCACCACATCTTTACGCCGGTCCGGTCGAATGGGCAGCCAACATCCACCTTGGCACATCCATTCCCAACCTCCTGATGGTCGAGACGATCGAAACCGGTGGCGCTTTCCACCTCGCGCTGATCCGGAACACGATCAAATGGGAAGACGGCTATGTGATCCCGCCGGAAACACCGGGGCTAGGGATCGATTTCGACGAGGACTTCGCCCGCGCGCATCCCTATACCGGCACCGGCCTGCATCTGGAAATGCAAGAGGCGCCATGCGATTACCGGCGCCCTAACTGGTTCGAAGGCGGAGCACCCGCCACGACCAAATCAACCTGACCGCTATTCTTTGAACTTCAGTCCCTAGCCCGCAGCACCTGTGCCGGGCGCGCGGCCAGCGGACGCAGGGCGAAGACGAGCCCGGCGAGCAGGGTGGCCAGCGCGCCGCCGACGACGATAACAAAGGCCGAGAGTGGTTCGAAATAGAATTCGCCCTCCATGACAAAGGTCATCACCGCCCAGCCCGCCGCCGCGCCGAAGGCAATCGCAACCACACCGGCGGCCGCGCCCATCAGCGCCGAACGCAGCGCAAAGCTGCCCAGCACCAGCGCGCGCGTGGCCCCCAGCGTTTTCAGCACCGCCGCCTCGTAAACCCGCGCCCGCTCGCCCGCAGCAGCGGCCCCGATCAGCACCACCGCACCCGTCAGCAAGGTCACCCCGGCGGCAATGGCCGTGGCACGGGCAATCGCCGCCAATGCCTCGCTGACCCGGTCGATAGCGTCTTTGACCCGGATTGCCGTGATGTTGGGGTAAGCCGTCGCCAGGTCACGCAGAATAGCGGCCTCAGCCGCCTCAGCCGCATAGACCGTCGAGATGTATGTATGGGGCGCACCCGCCAGCGCCGCCGGGTTCATCGACATGACAAAGCCGATACCGGCGGTAGAAAAATCCACTTCCCGGAATGAGGTGATCGTGGCCTCGATATCGCGGCCGAGTACATTGATCGTCAGGCCATCGCCGATTTTCAGGCCAATTTCCTCGGCCTCTTCCGCGGCAAAGCTGACCTGGGCGGGGCCAGTGTAGTTTTCGGGCCACCATTGCCCGGCAGTCACCTTGGTGTTTTCCGGCAAAGCGTTGGCGTAGGTCAGCCCCCGGTCGCCGCGCCCTACCCAATGACCTCCCGCCACTTCGCGGGCATCGCGCCCATTGATCCGGGTCAGCACCGCACGCAACATCGGTGCGCTTTCAACCTTGCTGACCGCCGGATCATCGGCAAGACGTTTCAGGAAACCATCAATCTGGTCGGTCTGAATATCGACAAAGAAATAGGACGGCGCCACCTTTGGCAGGTCCCGGTCAATGGCGCCGCGCAGATTTGAATCGATCTGCCCGACCGCGGCCAGAACCGACAGCCCCAGCCCCAGCGACAGGATCACCGCCGTTGCCTCCTCGCGCGGGCCACCAATGGCGGCCAGTGCCAGCCGCAGCGCCGGCCTGCCGCGCAGCCGGCCCATCAGATAGCGCGCAACAACCTGTAGCCCTGCCGCTGCCAGGACCAGCACCGCAAGGGCAGTGGCGACACCGCCCAATGTGCCAAGCGCCAGCCACTTCGCCTGTGCAAAGCCTACCGCAACACCGACTAGCAGTGCCAGAATGACGCCCAGCAGCACCAGCAACCGCCATTCCGGCATCGCCCGTCGCCCTGTCCCCAGATCCCGAAAAAGCGCTGCAGCCTTGACATCGCGCGTCCGCGCCAGCGGCCAAAGCGCAAAGAGCGCTGCCGTCAGCAGCCCGTAAATCGCCGCCTCGCCCAGCGACCTGACAGAAATCTCCATCGAGACAGGTATAGGCAACTGCGCCGCGATCAGCGGCCCGGCCAGCACCGGCAACCCCGCCCCGAGCAACAGCCCCAGCGTAACGCCCAGCACGCTCAGCACGCCGACCTGCATCAGATAGATGGCGAAAATGGTGCTGCTTTCCGCCCCCATCGCCTTCAAGGCCGCCATGGTCTCGATCTTGCCGTCCAGATAGGATCGCACAGCGGAGGCGATGCCAACCCCGCCGACAGCCAGACCTGCCAACCCAACCAACACCAGAAACGATCCCATGCGTTCAACAAAGCGCTGCGCGCCCGGCGCACCGCGGCGTGCATCCTGCCAGCTCAGCCCGGTGGCGCGAAAGGCGGCGTTGGCGTCACGCTCGAGTTGAACGACATCGCTGCCATCGGCCAAAAGTAGACGGTAGCGGCTGTCAAACAGGCTGCCGGGTTCGAGCAAACCCGACCCAACCAGATCTGCCGAAAGCAGGATGGTACGCGGACCCAAGGTAAAACCGCCCGTGGCACTGTCAGGTTCGCGCACAATCCGTGCCGTCAGCCGGAAGTCTGACAAACCCAACCGGAACCGGTCGCCCAAGGACAACCCCAGCCGGTCGATCAGAACCCCGTCCATGACAGCGCCCGGCAAGCCATCCTTGTTTGCAAAGGCCTCTGCCGGGGTCATGAGAGGTTCAAGCACTAGTTGCCCCGTCAAAGGATAGGCGTCATCCACCGCCTTGATCTGGGTCAGCGCCCGGTCTGCCTCTGCCCCCTCGCCCACAACCGCCATCGACCGGAAATCAACGATTTCGGACACAACGGCGGCCCGCGCGGCCATAAAGGCCCGCTCATCCTCGCTGGCATAGCGGTAGGTGAACGACATCTGCGCATCGCCGCCCAAAAGGACCGCACCCTGATCACCCAAAGCCGATTGGATTGACCCGCGCACGGTTCCGACCGCGGCAATCGCCGCGACGCCCAGTGTCAGACAGGCCAGAAACACGGCAAACCCACGCAATCCGCCGCGCATCTCGCGCCGGGCGATCCTCGCGGCGATGCGCAGGCTCATGCGCGCGCCTCGCGTCCCACATTGATGGCCGCTTCCTCGCCCACGATGCTGCCGTCAGCCAGACGCACCACCCTGTCGCAGCGTTCCGCCAGTTCCGGCGCATGGGTGACAAGGATCAACGTCGCCCCATGCCGGTCTCGCAGCCCGAAAAGAAGCTCCATGATCGCCTCGCCTGTCGCCCCGTCGAGGTTGCCCGTCGGCTCATCCGCCAGAAATATCTGCGGGCGCGGTGCTGCGGCCCGGGCCAGCGCCACACGCTGCTGCTCG
>JAOUMG010000425.1 GCA_029881635.1 Paracoccaceae bacterium
GCTCGCACAGGCGCAGAATTCCAATTCGGCGCAGATCAAGACGGTCAAGGACCAGATCGCAGCATTGGGCCCCGCACCGACCGAAGAGGCCCCCGACGCGCCAGAGATCGCTGCATTAAGAACCAAACTGACCGACCAACTGGCCCAGTTGCAAGCGCCGGGCCTGGCTGCGGTTGAGGCGCATAGCCGCGCCGAAGGGATCATTCGCCAGATTGACGCGAAAATCCGTGCCCGGCAGGCTGACGCATTGCTGAAACTGTCGCCGACGCCGGTAAATCCGGCGCATTGGCCCGCAGCGCTGGCGGTTCTGACACAAGGCACCAAGACGCTTTGGGCAGAGGCCGATACTGCATGGCAACTGCCGGCCAAACGTACGGAACTGCGTAACAACCTGCCAGTAATCATACTGTATCTGTTGATTGCCGTTGTTTTCGTCTGGCGCGGTCCGGGGTTCATGGAATCCCTGACGGGCAGACTGCAGCGCGGAACTTCGGTTCGCGCACGCAACCTCGCCGCCGGACTGGTATCACTGGGCCAGATCATCGTGCCCGTCGGGGGGATGATTTTTCTGGTGCTGGCACTGCGGTCAACCGGAATGGTCGGCACCCGCAGCGGCGCGCTGATAGACGCCCTGCCGTTTGCAGCATTCGCTTTTTTTGCAGCTCGTTGGCTGGGCGGATGGTTCTTTCTTCCTGAACTGAGCCGTCCTGGTGTGCCAATGCTGGCAGACAGACCTGCGGAGGCGCGGTTTCACGTCAGCATGATCGGTCTGATGCTGTCGGCCGAAATATTCCGCAACGCGTTTATCACCGAAGTGCGGCCGCCCCTGTCAATGGCCGCACAGGCCGTCTGGGCAACACCGCTGACCTGCGTGTTGGCGGTGTTCCTTTTCCGGCTGGGCGTCTTGCTCAGGCGACGCTCTAGCGAAATTGCCGCCGCGGATGGTGCAACGGATTTCCATATTCAGATCATGCGTCTGGTCAGCACGGCCGTTGTTGTGATTTCCGTCGTAGCCCCCGTTCTGGCGATCATAGGCTATGTGGCCGCAGCACACGCACTTATCTGGCCGACCGCATTGTCGCTGGGTCTGATCGGGATGATCATTCTGGTACAGCGCTTCACGGCCAATATCTACCTGATGATCACCCAAGGCGACGAAGACGCGCGCGAGGCTCTGTTCCCGGTTCTGATCGGGATGGTTCTGTCCTTTGCCGCATTACCGCTATTTGCCCTGATCTGGGGCGCGCGTACCACCGATCTCTTGGAGGCATGGACCCAGTTCAGTGCTGGTGTATCCATCGGTGACACGCGTATTTCGCCCGCGATCTTTCTGACATTCGTGCTGGTCTTCGCGGTCTTCTACATGGCCACGCGGCTGGTGCAGGGCGCGCTTCGGTCAACAATTTTGCCGCGCACCGGGTTGGACAAGGGTGCGCAGAATGCGGTGACCTCCGGTGTCGGTTATCTGGGAATTTTTCTGTCGGCAATTGCCGCAATCGGGGCTGCAGGGATCAATCTGTCGTCACTGGCCATTGTGGCCGGTGCACTGTCTGTCGGTATCGGCTTTGGCCTGCAGAATATCGTGTCGAATTTCGTGGCGGGCATCATCCTTTTGATCGAGCGGCCGATCTCGGAAGGCGATATGATCCAGGTTGGCAATGAATTTGGCGTCGTCAAAAGCATTTCCGTCCGCTCTACCCAAATCGAGACATTCGACCGAACGGATGTGATCGTGCCAAATGCAGATCTCATTTCGGGCGTCGTGACCAACCTCACGCGCGGTAACCTGACCGGGCGACTGATCATTCCGGTGGGCGTCGCCTATGGGTCCGACACGCGCCGCGTCGAGGCGATGCTGCTCGAAATCGCCAATGACCAACCCCTGGTTCTGGTGGACCCCGCCCCGACGGTCTATTTTGTGGGTTTCGGTGCTGACAGCCTGAATTTCGAAGTCCGCACCATTCTGTCGGATGTGAACTTCAAGATGGTTGTGCAGTCGGAAATTCTGCACCAGATAACGGAGCGTTTCGCCGAGGAAGGCATCGAAATTCCGTTCCCGCAGCGCGATCTGTGGATCAGAAACCCCGATGCGCTGAAGGCCGATGCGAAAAAGAAAAAGCCCGCTACCCGGAACACTTCCAGCACGAACAAGCCGGCTGCCGACCCAGAGCCGCTCCAGATTGACAACGATCCGACAGGCGACGATGGAGATGTGAATTGAGCAGGCCGCTTTTTCGCGAGGACAGCTATCTTCGTCAAGCCACAGGCCAGGTCATCGGTCACACAGAAGAGGGTGGCCTCATCCTTGATCGAAGCTTGTTTTACCCGACAGGTGGTGGCCAACCCGGCGACAGCGGCCAAGTGGAATGGTCGGGTGGACGCATCGCCATCGCCACAGCGGTCAAGGGCGAAAAAGACGCGATAATCCTCGTCCCGGATGGACCGCAGCCGCTGCCATCTGTCGGTACCGAAGTGACCCAGACCATCGACTGGGATCGCCGCTATCGCCATATGCGTGTCCATACCGGTTTGCATCTTCTGTCGGTGGTTATTCCGCTTCCTGTGACTGGCGGACAGATCGGGGAAAACAAGGGTCGGCTGGATTTTAACATGCCGCAGCCGCCTGAAGATGTGGATGCTTTGCAGGCTGCTATGAACGCACTGATCGCCCGCGATCTGCCGGTCACGGACAGCTGGATCACGGATGCGGAACTGGCGGCCAATCCGGGACTGGTCAAAACGATGTCTGTTGCCCCACCAACAGGACAGGGCCGCGTCCGTCTGGTTCGTATCGGTTCAGGCGATGGCCAGATAGACCTGCAACCTTGCGGCGGCACCCATGTCGCACGCACCGGCGAAATTGGCCAGATCACGCTTGGCAAGATCGAGAACAAGGGCAAACAGAACCGCCGGGTGAACATGATCCTGTCGGATTGAGGGCGGTGGGTGCCAGGTAGAGCTGCGAAATGGCAGCGTATCTTCGGCAAAGTCTGTTGCCCGCGCGCGAGGATTTTTGATCCCACCCTCTTGCAAGCCGCCGGAGGGTCACTGTAAGTAGCGCCTGACGGAGAGGTGGCCGAGTGGTCGAAGGCGCACGCCTGGAAAGTGTGTAGGCGGGGAACCGTCTCGAGGGTTCGAATCCCTCTCTCTCCGCCACAAACCGTTCGCGAACCCGAG
>JAOUMG010000018.1 GCA_029881635.1 Paracoccaceae bacterium
AGGCCGGCCGGCATGTGGCCCGTGACCGGATCGTGGCTGCATACAAGAAAACCATCACTGGGCTTGTGGCGGCGCTGTAGGGAACCTGTGCGGTATGTTGTGGCCGAAAGGCTGCAGCAGTGTTTCGACCTCAGGGCGCAATCGGCGAAATTCGGATCAGGAGCGCTTCGGCGCCTTCGCCGAGTGAAATGTTGAGGTTGTCCGCATGGGCGAATGCGAAATCGGGAATATCATTCTCGTTCAAGCGCAGTGGTCCTGCCACACAGAAGAGGCCGAGCAGGAGTGACCCCGCCGCAATCTCCAACAACGTGAGCGGTCCCGAAAGAGGTGTCACACTGCCTGCCACATGCCGGGCATCAAAGATCAGGTTCAGGTCACGGATTGGCCCGGTTTGAAGTCGGCTGGAAATAGGCGTATCACCTGAAAATACAATGGGTGACAATGGGTTGGCGTGTAGCGTGCCATCCAGTGTGTCAAGGTAAAGCCCACCCCCCTCGATAACGGTCAGGCAGCGGGTCAGCCCCGGGAAAGCCGAGAAAGGTCCATCTGTTGCCACTTCGGCAAGTGACAGCCGCCAAAGGAAATCGGCACCGTCCATCGCCTTGGCAATCTCATGCGTGACGCCACCACCGATTTTCCAGGGCTGGCGGTCGAACTGGTCGGGGAGAATGAGATGCATGTCTGTTTCTGGGGTTTCAACATCAGGCAAATTACCTATATCCTCATACAAATAGAATTTGCAAAGGCTTGTCCATGGCTGCCAGCAACCCAACGGAAAAGACCAGCTACCGTGACGTGAAGGCTGATATTCTTGGCCGGATCACCGAGGGCACCTGGGGGCCGGGTGTGCTGTTGCCCGGCGAGGTGGAACTGGCCGAGACATTCGGTGTCGCACGCGCAACAGTCAACCGGGCCATGCGGGAATTGAGCGAGGAAGGCTTTATCGACCGACGCCGCAAGGCAGGAACGCGGGTCCGTCAATCCCCCATCCGTGCGGCGCGGTTTGAAATTCCGATCGTGCGCGCCGAGATCGAAGCAACCGGGGCGGCCTATCGCTATGGGTTGTTGGAGCGTGAAACGCTGCGCGCACCCGATTGGATCCGCGCCCGGCTTGGCCTGCTGAAAGGGGCCAAGGTACTGCATCTGATGTGTTTGCATTCGGCAGGCGGAGCCCCCTATCAGCTTGAGGATCGCTGGATCAATCTGGCAGCACTGCCCGAAGCGGAACGGGCCGATTTCTCGGACAGCGGTCCAAACGAATGGCTGGTGGCCGCGGTGCCCTATTCCGAAGTGGAAATCAGCTTTCTGGCCACTGCCGCCGAAGGCGCCGTCGCCGCGTATCTGGGGATGCGAGAGGGGGAACCGGTTTTCACAGTTGAGAGAACAACCTGGTGGGAAGGGCAGGCGATAACCCATGTCCGCCTGTCGTTTTCGCGTGGCCACCGGATGACAACGCGGTATTGAGCAAACGGCGTTTCCAGAAAATCAGGAGGAAGATGTGCCTGCCCCCACCGTCACCGCAGAAATGGTCGAAACCTACCAACGCGACGGCGTCGTGCTGGTCAAAGGGCTTTGGGCCGATTGGGTTGAACAGATCCGCGCGGGCATCGAACGCAATATGGCCGATCCCGGCCCATATGCCGCCGAGAATCTGAAACCCGGCGAGGGTGGCCGCTTCTTTGACGATTACTGCAACTGGACGCGCATTCCCGAATTCACCGAAGTAGTGCGCAACTCAGCGGTGGCCGAGGTGGCGGCGGCCTTGATGGGGTCCAAAACAGTGCAGATGTTTCACGATCATGTTCTGGTCAAGGAACCCGGCACGTCGAAACCAACACCCTGGCATCAGGACGGCCCCTACTACTTTGTTGAAGGGCGCCAGACGATCAGTTTCTGGTCGCCCGTCGATCCCGTGCGCGAGGCGTCACTGCGCTGTGTCGTGGGGTCGCATTTGTGGGAAAAAGAGGTTTTGCCAACGCGGTGGCTGGCCGAGGACAGCTTTTACCCCAACCCCGAAAAATACATGCCGGTTCCCGACCCGGACCGCGAAGGAATGCCGGTGCGGGAATGGGAAATGGAACCGGGCGATGCGGTGGCGTTCAACTTTCGCACCCTACACGGTGCGCGCGGCAACACGACGGGTGCGCGGCGACGGGCGTTTTCGCTGCGCCTTGTCGGGGATGATGCGCATTATGTGGAGCGGCCGGGCAGGACTTCACCGCCTTATCCAGGGCATGACATGGTCGCCGGTCAGCGCTTGCGCGAGGATTGGTTTCCGTATCTGAAGCGCAGCGGGGGTTGAGTTTCGGACAACGTTGGTTGGTTTGGCTGACCGGTTTGCGGGGCTGGGCAGCTAACTGCACGTCGCAGGTTCATACGGTGTTTCAGGCAGCCCGCCTTACCACCCCCTGAAAGCGAAATTGCGGCACTGGCCGATGGATCACGGTCAAGGTTTGGCGGATTGCAGAAGGCCAACCCTTTCCACCACCGGCCCGATACTGTTCTTGTCCATATAATCGAAACCTAGCATTTCCTCTCGCGCGGCCGTGCGATCGGGGTTCATCAGCCCGGCAATGGACAGCATCACGCGGTCGAACAACGCCAACTCACCCGGGATTTGCCTACCACGCAGGGCGATGTGCTGCATCCGCATGACCAGCGGTTGCGGGAGGTTCTTGGCAATCCATCGGTCAAGCTTTGGTCCTGCCGGTGCGCCGGAAACGGTGAACAGCACAACGGGCTTTTTCTCAATTCCGGCCAAATGTCGTTTTACCCATTGGTGAATGATCGGTTTGAAATAGATCACGGCGCTGCCCAAAACCAGAAAATCGTACCCCAAAGGGTCGACCTTGGATGTTTTGACATCAAACGCGGGCAGGCCGGTCGCCGCGCTGATCCACTCGGCGTATTGTGCCGTGCTACCGTATTTGGTCGCAAAGAATATCGCGCCATCCATGGTGGCCTCCGCAATTGCCGAAAGACGTGTTCGAAAAGCGGTTTGGCCGATATACTATCGTGGCGGGCACTTTGTGCTATTGATCAAGGTCAACGCATTTGCACTGCCATTGCAGACGGGTTCCCACCGCCGCAGCCGTTCCGATGCCTACCTCATTACTTGATCAGCGGGAGCATTTCCCTGAAGGCATCGGTGCCTGCCCGGCCAAGCCATTCAAAAACAACCATCTCGGTCGTTACCACGCTCACCCCGGCGGCACTTAACCGTGCCAGACAGGCCTGCTCGCTTTCGAGGGTTCTTGAGGCTGTGGCATCGGAAACGACAAAAACGTCAAATCCTTCTTCGACCAGACTGGCTGCTGTCTGAACCACGCAGATATGCGCCTCCATACCGGTCAGGATCGCCTGACGCCGCCCGAATGCGCGAAAGGCGGCTGCAAAATCTGCATCCTCCATGCAGGAAAAATGCATCTTCGGAAGAATGGGGTTGTCGCCCGCTGCCGTTTTGATTTCAGGAATGGTCTGGCCCAGGCCTTCCGGATACTGTTCGGTCAGAAGCACCGGAACAGCGGTTATTTTTGCGGCACCCAGCAGCAAACGCGTATTGCGAATTGTGCGCGCAGGGGCTTGCATCGCGGGCACCAAACGTTCCTGCATGTCAATGACGATAAGCGCCGAATCCTGTGCCCTGATCAGCAAACTGCTTTCTCCCCGAACCGCGTTTCAATTGGTAAGAGGCGTGCCAATTCGACCGGAGTCAATCGACTTCCGCTGAAAGGTTGGGGCTACGACGGCTATTCACGTCACGCTATGCACGATCGTCAGGGCTATTTCGCCGGTTCAGCCGCCATTTTCCGTAACACGTCGATACCAGGCAACGATCTGTGCGCGTTCTTCCGGCTCGATGAACGAAACATTCGCTGGCGGCATGGCGTGGGTTATACCGGATTGCAGATAGATCTTGCGCGCCTGTCCCGCAATCTGAGCGGAGGTTTCCAGCAGCACGCCTTTGGGGGCAATGTGAATGCCCTCGTAAAACGGTTCGGCTGCGTGACACATGGAACAACGCCCCAGAATGATGCTTTCGACATCGTCAAAGCCATCGGCATTAGCAAAACGTTGGGCGGCGGGGGTCAGGCGGGCTTCGGCGTCACCTTCCGGGGTGGAGAAAAGTGGCGCGGTCGAAAGCCATGCGATGATCAGGAAAAGGATCGCAGTGGCAAGCCAGGTCCAGGTCGGGCTGCCCTTTCGGGCATGCTGCGTGTTGAACCAGTGCCGGATCGTGACGCCCATCAGGAAGACAAGGCTGGCGATGATCCAGTTGTTTTCCGTGGCAAATGCCAGGGGGTAATGGTTCGACAGCATCATGAAGATGACAGGCAATGTCAGGTAGTTGTTATGGGTAGAGCGCAGCTTGGCGATTTTGCCGTATTTCGGGTCCGGTGTGCGGCCAGCTATCAGGTCGGCGACGACGACTTTCTGGTTTGGGATGATCACCATGAAGACATTGGCGCTCATGATCGTTGCGGTGATCGCCCCGAGATGCAGCAATGCGGCACGACCGGTGAAGATCTGGGTATAGCCCCAGGCCATGGCGACGAGGATCAGGTAAAGCAGGATCATCAGCGTGGTCGGATTTTCGCCCAAGGGTGATTTGCAGAGCGTGTCATAAAGCAGCCAGCCAAGCGCGAGGGATGCCAGCGAAAGGCCGATCGCCTGCCAGACGGGGATGTCGAGCACATTCGGGTCGACAAGATAGAGATCGGCCCCGAGATAGTAGACAAGGCAGAGAAGCGCGAAACCCGAAAGCCAGGTTGCGTAGCTTTCCCATTTGAACCACACCAGATCGCCCGGCATCGTTTCGGGCGCCACCAGGTATTTCTGGATGTGATAAAAGCCACCGCCATGAACTTGCCATTCCTCGCCATCGGCGCCGCTGGCCAGGTTACGATCGCGGTGCAGGCCAAGATCGAGCGCGATGAAATAGAAGCTGGATCCGATCCAGGCGATGGCGGTGATGACATGCAGCCACCGGACCGCGAATTCCAGCCAGTCCGCCAGCACTATGAAATCATACATTTCGGGCCCCTTCTGCGATTGAACGTCAACTTAGGCTATACCCGGAAATATCTTCATGATAATTCTATGAATAACTCAGGACTTTCAAGGAATACCAGATAATAGCCGGGGGCGATCGCGATGGCCTATGTCAATAACCTGAAGATGTTTGTCCGTGTCCATGATCTGGGCTCCATGAGTGCAGCAGCGCGTGACCAGCGTACCTCGCCCGCAGTCGCTTCGGCGCGGATTGCCGAGCTGGAGAAACATCTGGGAATCAGGTTGTTCAATCGAACCACCCGGCGCCTGCAAGCCACTGAAAACGGACGTATTTTCTATGAAGGCGCGCAGAAGGTTCTGGACGCGATTGATGAGGCCGAAGCCTCGGTCATGTCATCGACCGTCAATTTGCGCGGAACTGTGTTTGTGGCTGCCCCTTTGGGTATCGGGCGGCGTTTTATCGCGCCGCATGTTCCTTCGTTCAAAGATGAATATCCACAGATCGATGTCAGGTTAAGACTGTCCGACAGGGTGATTGATGTAACGGCCGAAGGGCTCGACATGGCGTTCCACCTTGGCACTCTTGACGACAGCACTTTGAAACTACGCTCGGTGGCCGACTGTCCGCGGTTGCTTTGCGCGGCACCGGCCTATATCGAACGACGCGGCGATCCTGTGGACGGGCAGGCGCTGGTACAAGACAAGCATGATTGTTTGAACCTGCGCTTTCCCGGCGCGCGAGAGTTTCAGTGGACCTTGGTGACACCGGATGGTCCCCGCCGTTTCGAAGTGAACGGACCGTTCGAAACCGATGACGGCGATGTGCTCACAGGCTGGGCACTGGCTGGCCGCGGCATCATCATGAAACCGATTTTTGAAGTGGCGGAGCATCTGAAATCCGGCGCACTGGTGCCGGTGGCGCAGGCGACACCACCTGTTCCGGTGCAACTGTCGTGCCTTACCCAGCACCGGCGGTTGCGTGACCCCAAGATTCGCGTCTTTACCGATTTCATCATTGCCAAATGCCGCGCGGATCTGGCCCGGGCGGTCGAAGGGGTTACCCTTCCTTCCTGACGGATTCGTGACCAACCCGGCGGCGGAAAACGGGTGCCTGAGGCTGATCTCCGTGATAGCTTTGCCAAGCGTCCCATGTTTTGGGACGAAAGGGCAGGTGGTTATGGATATTCTGGACGATATTCTCAACACTCTTGATCTGCGCGGAGCGCTCTACTTCCGTACCGATTTTTCCGGTCCATGGTCTGTTTGCGTGCCCGAACTGGGGGCGGCAGCGCGGTTTCACCTGGTCTTGCAGGGGCGCTGCCACGTCACGACGGCCTGCGGGGCAGAACTCGATCTTGGCCCCGGTGATCTGGTGATGGTGCCGCGCGGCTGGAGCCATGTTCTGGCCGACGCACCGGGGCGCGAGGCACCAGCGCTCGAAACGGTGCTGCAGGACTGCGGGTATGACGGGCAGGGGGTTCTGACGGTAGGACAGGGCGATGCCAATGCCTCGACCCAGATGCTGTGCGGGCATTTCACGTTTCGCAGTCTCGCAGATCATCCGATATTGCGGGCGTTGCCGGACCACATCCTGATTTCTGCTGCCATGCGGCTGAAAGAACCACTTCTGGATGAAATGCTGCGGTTGGCAGCCAGACGAGCATTTGCCGAAGGCTTGGGATCGGCGGCCGCCATCACACGGTTGTCAGAGATCGTATTCATTGAGGTTTTGCGGGCCGGTATCAGCCAGAGCGCCGAGTTGATGTCACTGCTGCAAGCCTTCCGCGACCGGCAGATCGGACGCGCGCTGAGTTTGATCCACGATGCGCCGGAAAAATCATGGTCGGTGGAATCCCTTGCCTCGGAAGTTGCCATGTCGCGCAGCCGGTTTGCCGAAAGGTTTCGCGAGCTCGTCGGCGTGGGGCCAATGGGCTACCTGTCTGACTGGCGGCTGCAAAAGGCACTGGCGATGCTGGAAGGATCGCAAAGCAATATTCAGGAAATTGCCGGCCGAACCGGCTATCAGTCGGCGGCGGCATTCACCCGCGCGTTTGCCGGAAAATTCGGCATCGCGCCATCAGAGTATCGTCGCAAGGCGGCCTGATATTTGCATATCGTCCCGATGAATTGACCAATTGTCCTGAACTCATGCCGCCATATTGATCGGATGTCCTGTTCCGCACAGGTTCCCCTTACCGCCATCGGTTTCGCAATTCTGTGTTGCTGACGGGCGGGGAAACCCAACCTCGACAGGAGATATCCATGTTTCGCACCCCATTTGTAATTGCCCTGATTTCAACGATGGCCTCGCCTTTAATGGCCGAAGAGAAAATGAACGATCTTGAAATTGCCCATACAGCCTACACTGCCGGGCAACTGGATATTCGCTATGCACATCTGGCGCTGGCAGTATCTGAAAATGAGGCCGTTCGCGATTTTGCTGAAACCATGATCCGCGACCACACGGCGGTGAATGTTGCCGCTGGTGCGCTGATCGGTGAATTGAATGTGACGCCGCAGGACAACGCCCTGAGTCAGGCGCTGGTTTCTGGCGCAGCGGCAAAACGTGCCGAGTTCATGGCGCTGTCCGGTGAGGCATTTGATTGTGCCTATGCCACCAACGAGCTGGGTTATCATCAGATCGTGAACCAGACCGTGGGGGAAAAGTTCATTCCTTGGGCAACTGTACCGCAGCTGAAGGCGCTGCTTAGCGATGCGCTGGTAACCTTCAAGGCGCATGAAGGCCATGCTGAAGCCATGGTTGCTGGCCTGAAATGTACGTCCTGAACCTTGCGACCCGCCGCCAGTTCGGCCTCCTGTTGGGGGCCGGGCTGGTTAGCCCGCTGGCACCCAAACCATTGCTGGCGCATGATGGGCCGCATCGGCTGGAGGTCGAGATTTCAAAATTTCGCTTCTCACCTGCAACGCTGACCCTGCGCCAGGGTGACAGCGTCATCTGGACCAATCGCGATATTGCGCCGCATAGTGCAACGCATACCGATGGGGATTGGGACACGGGTGAGATTCCAAAGGACGGCAGTGCCGAAATTCGCTTTGATACCGTTGGAAAGTTTGCCTATTTCTGCGTGTTTCATCCAGCAATGAAGGCGGAAATTATTGTTGAAAGTCAGTAGGGTACAAGGTCGACCTTTTCAGAAACTGACAGAGAAACCTTTCCGGCATCCATCACATCGGGTGCCGGACGATCAGAGCAGCTTTCCCAGCAACCGGTTCAACCGGCCCAACTGGACCGGTTTCAGTTTGGACCCGATCGCGCTTTCCATCGCGTTGGCATAGACAGGCCACATGCGTCGGCGCGTTTCGGCCCCTTTTTCGGTCAGCGTGATGATCTGGCCGCGCGCATCGTCATTGCATGCCTTGCGCAGGATCAGCCCCGCGCCTTCAATTCGGGCAAGTAACCGCGATGTGCCGTATTGCGGCATCAGCAGCCGGTCTTTCAGCTCATAGGCGCGCAGCCCGGTTGGGCCAGCCCGTTCAATCTCCAGCAATGCGTCATACCAGGATAACGGCGGCAGGCTGGCGTCAGCCAGGGCAGATTCCACCTGGTTCCTGGCGCCATCCGCCGCCTGAATGAGGGTGGTCCAGACAGCCTGCGTTTCGGGAGAGGGTGGCATGCTCATGGGTACATCTGATCACATAGATGCGAGTGCATCAAGTTTTTCTTGCACGTTGATGGATCGATATTTAGATGCAAATGCATTCAACAGCCAAGATGAAAGGACCAACCATGTCGGAAGACCTCGTGTTGATGAGCCACCACCTTTGCCCCTACGTCCAGCGCGCAGCGATCGCCATGCATGAAAAGGGCATGCAATTTGACCGCATCCAGATTGATCTGTCAGCCAAGCCTGATTGGTTTATGGCTTTGTCCCCACTGGGGAAAACTCCGGTTCTGACCGTTGCTGGCAAGCCCATCTTTGAATCATCGGTCATCCTTGAATATCTGGAAGATACTGGTCCAACGCCATTGCATCCGACCGATCCATTCTTGCGTGCGCAGCATCGTGCCTGGATGGAATTCGGGTCCGCCGTCCTGAACGATATCGCCGGTTTCTATTCCGGGCGGACCAAAGAGGCATTCGACGAAAAAACCGCCGCCTTGCACAGAAAGTTCGGGCGGATCGAAACTGAACTGGGGACCGGACCCTATTTTAACGGCAAAGAATTCAGTCTCGTCGACGCCGTCTTTGGGCCGATTTTCCGCTATTTTGATACCTTTGACAGGATCGACGATTTCCACATTCTGACCGACATGCCCAAGCTAACGGAATGGCGGCAAAACCTGTCCCGGCGCCCGTCGGTTCGCATGGCTGTGACAACAGATTATCACGCCCGCCTGGTCGCGTTTGTGCGCGCCCGCGGTTCGTATCTATCTGGTATTATGGAGAAAAATGATAGGGTAATGGCCGGATAAAGCTGTTCCGGAAAACCAGAAATCAGATCTTCAGGTTGCCGTTTCAGACATCAAAATTGAAATGGGTCAACCGCCGGTCACGCCGTTCGTTCATCCGGTCGATCAACCGCCGGGCGAGGCGTGACACCTCGTTGGCGGCAGTCGGGTCGGCAGCAAGGTTGGTGGTTTCCAGCGGGTCGGCCGCCAGATCAAACAGCATCGGTGGCACTCCGCCGCCGAAATGCACGTATTTCCACCGCGTTTCACGCAACGCCGACACGCCCGTCTGGTGGTGATTGAGCGTGAGCGCGCTTTGGAAGCGGGTCGGGGCCGTCGGGTTGCCAAAATCGGCCTCCATAAACACTGCGTCCCGCCAATTGTCGGGCGTTTCACCCTTGGCAAAAGGCAAAAGTGAGCGGCCGTCCATGGCCTCGGGCGGCCTCCGACCAATCCAATCAAGGATTGTGGGTGCGATGTCGACGGACTCGGTCATTGCGGTGACCTTTTGGGGTGCCTTGCTGCGGGGGTCGCGCACAATCAGCGGGACGTGGTAGGCCGCATCAAACACACTTTCCTTGCCCCACATGCGCTTTTGCCCCAGCATTTCGCCGTGGTCTGCCGTCAGTACCACCAATGTTCGGTCAGCCTGCCGGGTGCTCTCCAACCAGTCCAATATGCGCCCGATATGGTGATCAACCTCAGCCACAAGGCCCAGATAAACAGCGCGAAGTTCGCTGATGCGTTCGGCGGGCATTTCCGCGCAATTGCCGTCAAAACCCCAATAAAGCCCCGTTGCTGCCGCGGTGCTGAACCATGCATCCATGAAGGGATGCTGAGGTTGAGACAGATCAGGCATTGGCAGGTCTGCGGGGTTAACCAGAGCGTTGTACGGGGCAGGGGCCACCAGTGGCGGATGCGGGCGGATATAGGTGACATGGGCGAACCAGGGGTGGTTCTTGCGGATGTCGAGCGCCAGCAATGTGCGGTCTGTCAGGTAAGCCGTATCACTGTCTTCGGCGCGGTAAAGTGCCGGATCCGTGGGGCGCGTTTCGTTTCCGGCCCCCCGGGGGCGGAAAACATCGGGCACTTTCGCGCCATCCATTTCAAATTCATAACCTTGAGAGCGGAGATAAGCTGGCCATTCCAACCCATCATCAAGACGCATTTCCACCAGCTCTCTGAAACCGGGGGCAACACCTTCGTAGGATTTCAGATCGGGGTCTTCTGCATCGATGCCTGTCGGGTCGGGGCTGATATCAGAATACCCAAAGAGCAATGGTTCATAACCCGATTTCCGTGCTTCGGTTGCTATGGTGGCATGATGGCGGGCAAGCGGGGTCCCGTTGCGGATCGCCCGATGGTTCATCGCATAAAGCCCGGTCAACAGGCTGGCGCGGGCGGGACCGCATGGAACGGTAACGGTAAAGTGGTTGGAAAAACTGGCGCCGGTCGCCGCCAGCCGATCAATATTCGGGGTTTTTACATGCGCTGAAAGGGGTCCCGACAGCACTTCGACCGCCATCTGGTCGATGGTGATGAACAGGACGTTGCCTTTTTCGGACATTTTCAGGTTCCAGCAGGGGCTTTCGCATCCGAGTTGCGGGTAAAATCGAACTCTTCGGCGAAATGACAGGAAACGAAGCGTTCCTCACCCATCGGGCGCAGCCTGGGCGCGTCTTTCTTGCAGATATCCTTGGCAAAACGGCACCGCGTATGGAACTTGCAGCCCGAAGGCGGTTTGGTCGGCGAGGGTATTTCACCTTCCAGTTTCTCGACATTGGCGGGGGCATCCGGATCAAGCGGCGGAATGGCCGAAATCAGGGCGCTGGTATAAGGATGGCGCGGGCGGCTGAACAGTTCGCGGGTCGGCGCGGTTTCAACCAGCTGACCGAGATACATCACTGCCACATGGTCGCAGACATGCGCGACAACCGAAAGGTCATGGCTGATGAACAGGAACGAAATCCCCATGTCTTTCTGGATGGCCTTCAGCAGGTTCAGAACATCGGCCTGAATGGACACATCGAGCGCGGCGACGCTTTCATCGGCAACGATAAAGCGGGGACCGGAAACCAATGCCCGTGCGATGGATATCCGTTGCCGCTGACCACCGGAAAAAGCATGGGGGAAGCGGCGCAGATGTTCGAGGTTGAGACGGCATTTGGCGGCAATTTCGCGCACCCTTGCATCCGTTTCCTCGCGGGTTTTTGTCAGGCCCATAACCTCAAGCGGTTCGGCAATGATATCACGTACCGTCATACGTGGGCTGAGTGCCGCGTAGGGGTCCTGAAAGATCAGCTGGGCGCGTTTGCGGTATTCCTTCAGGTCCTGCTTTGACAGATTACGCAAGTCATATTGCACCTCGCCGTCGTTGTATTGGACAGCGCCGTCGCTGATCGGCGCCGCACGCAGCAACGCCCGCCCCAGTGTGGTCTTGCCTGATCCACTTTCACCCACGAGGCCAAAAAAGTTTCCCTTGGCGATGGAGATAGAGATGTTGTCGACAGCGTTCAGATATACTTTCTTGGCCAGCAA
>JAOUMG010000427.1 GCA_029881635.1 Paracoccaceae bacterium
CAATGTCTGGATAGACGCAGAATGGAATGAGAGTGATCTGCTGATCCGCATTGTAGACGATGGCCCAGGATATCCGCCGCACCTAATCGGCAGGATAGGAGACCCGTTTATGCGGGGGCGTCGTGACGAAGGCGGTGCAGAACGACCCGAATACGATGGCATGGGTTTGGGTCTTTTCATTGCCAAAACCCTGTTGGAACGAACCGGGGCCAAGCTGAGCTTTTTCAACGCCGCCGACCCGTTTCTGACCGAAGATGAACGGCCAGTGCGATCAGGCGCGGTCGTCGAGCTGACCTGGCCGCGATCTGTGATTGACGCTGGAATTTTGGGCGCCCTGGGTGACAATCAACCCATTAGCTAGCCCTGTTCGCTTTGTATCCGCCCTCGGTTTGTTTGGTTAACCGCCTGTTAACCCATTGGAATCAGTCTACGCCTTGGGTGCTGAGCCTTGGGGAAGAACAAATTGACCATGATCGAACCATTTATACCTGCGGCAGCTGTCTTTCTTACATCGGTTTTTTCCGCATTGGCTGTCTTGCTGATTGTCATGGTGTTTCCGCATCAAAACCGGCGCGCCACGTCCGGGGCGAAGCCATTGGTATCAGATCGTCAGGCAGTGTTTCTGTTTGAAAACCGTGAACTGGTCGACGCAACAGCGAGTGCCAGATCGTTGATCGATAAAATGCCGGACATAGGGTCGGACTGGGACCGGGTATCGGCATTTCTTTCGCCGAAATTCACCGGTCTGGACGGCCGCATTTCTGACCTCGCCGAAGCGGAAAGGATCGATCTGGACAGTGATACACAGCCGGATTTGCGGCTATCGCTTGAACGCATCGGCCAAATGCTGCGATTGACGCTGGTGGATCTTTCGAGCGAAGGGCAAGGCATATGGGTCGATGGTTTAAGCCACATCGCCCAGGAAAATGAGCTGGCAAGCTTGCGCGAAACGCTAGCAGCGGCACCGTTGCTGATTTGGCGGCAGAATTCGAAAGGTGCGGTGGTCTGGGCAAATTCGGCCTATGTAGAAATTGCTGCAGAACTGAACGACGACGATATACAAACCTGGCCGCTGCCTGCCCTGTTTCCCGACATTTCCAATAAGCACAAGATCGGCGATGTCCGTCGGGTCAAACTCGAACGCTCGTCAGTGTCTGCCGCGAGCTGGTACGAATGGTATTCCTATCCAAGCCCTGACGGCACGATGTTTTTTGCCTTTCCAGCGGATGCCATCGTCAACGCAGAAACAGCCCTGCATGAATTCGTGCAAACTCTGACCAAGACATTTGCCAACCTACCGATCGGGCTGGCCATATTCGACCGCAACCGTCAACTGGCGATGTTCAACCCGGCGTTGGTCGACCTGACCTTGCTGGATGTAGCCTTTTTATCTGCAAGGCCGTCTCTTTTCGATTTTCTGGACCGCTTACGTGAAGATCAGATGATCCCTGAGCCCAAGAACTATCACAGTTGGCGTGAGCAGGTTGCTGCCCTTGAAAAAGCCGCTGCATCAGGGCAGTTCGAAGAAGTCTGGAGCCTTGCCACCGGCCAGACCTACAAAGTCACCGGCCAGCCGCACCCCGGAGGTGCGCTGGCTTTTCAGATCGAGAATATCAGCGCCGAGACCACGCTGACGAGGCACTTCCGGTCCGAAATCGAACTGGGTCACGAGGTATTCGATACGCTGGACGAAGCAATTGCGGTGTTTTCACCGGCCGGTGAGCTCATCTTGTCAAATGCGACCTATTCGGACCTATGGTTGCTGGACCTGAAGTCGACTTTGGGCGTTGTCAGCATCATTGATTCAATCCGGCACTGGCAGAAACTGGCACAGCCGTCGCCGGTCTGGGGTGAAATCAGGGATTTCGTCATAAACATCGAGGACCGCGCCGAATGGTTTGCAACCGTCACTCTGAGTAACCACAGGGTGGTCGATTGCCAGGTTATGCCTTTGTCGGGCGGCAGAACACTTGTCAGGTTTTCAGCCGAATCCCAACCGGTCATTCCGATCACCCCGCAATCGTCTGCACGAGAAATCGCTTCGGAACATGCGCAAACCTGATCTGGACCGAAATTCGAATGAGCAGAAACTGTTGTTCGGATATCAAGACAGGCGCGGCCCCTGCGGATTACCTGTTCAAGGTCGCTTGTAATTAAAGGCTAGGTAAACGCAGCAACCGCGCTATTGCCTTGCGGGTCGGGCGCTGGCCGGTAAAAGTCGGCACATGACTGAAACCGCCCTGACCGCCAAGTTTGCACTCACATCGCCCGACGCGACGGCAGCGCTGGCCGAATGGCTGGCCCCCCGCCTTGTCGCAGGGGATGTGGTTTTGCTTGACGGACCGATTGGAGCGGGCAAATCACATTTCTGCCGGGCGATTGTGCAGACCCGCTTGGCCGCGGTGGGCATGGCAGAGGATGTGCCTTCCCCGACATTCACATTGGTTCAGGTTTACGACCTGCCCGAAGTTTCGATCTGGCACGCCGATCTATACCGACTATCCTCGGCCGATCAGGCCGTGGAGTTGGGTCTGGAAGACGCGTTTGAGGATGCAATTACCTTGATCGAGTGGCCGGATCGTCTTGGACAATTCACTCCAAAAAAGGCTCTAACATTGCATATTTCATATGCTGGTGATCCCGAAACCCGCAACTTTACATTTTCGGCGTCAGACCCGCGCTGGCGTGCGACATTGACTGACATGTCTGAGAAATGGCGATACCGCGCAAATGACTGATCGGGACAGATCTGTGGCCGCATTCTTGCGTGACGCTGGTTGGGCGGCAGCCATACGCGAACCATTGGCCGGGGATGCATCTGCGCGACGATATGAGCGCCTGACCATGGGCCATCGGCGCGCAGTATTGATGGATGCCCCGCCGGAAAAAGGCGAAGATGTTACAAGGTTTTCGCGGATGGCGCATTGGTTGCATTCCGCCGGATTCTCAGCGCCAGAGGTTCTTGCGGAAGAACCCGCAGCGGGTTTTCTGCTGCTGGAAGATCTGGGTGACGCGCTGTTCGCAAGATTGACCGCGCGGGCCCACAATCAGGAACCGGTGTTATATGCCGCGGCGACGGATTTCCTGTCGGCGTTGCATCATTGTCCCGACCCCGGTTTTCTGGTGCCACTGGACGGCCTGGCGCTGGCAGAGCTCGTCCGGACAGTG
>JAOUMG010000428.1 GCA_029881635.1 Paracoccaceae bacterium
CGGTTGTGCAGTCGGCGTTGGCGGAGGGCGCGACGCCGCCCGAAGTGACCCACCTGCTATTGCAGCGAACTGCGGATGTAACGGGGTCGCATGAGATATTGCTGGCTTCTGCCAGCGGGCGCGTCATTGGATCGTCCCATTTAAACTCTGAAAGTGACGTTTCCACGACACCTTACTTTGGCCGGGCCATGCAGGGTGCCTTGGGGTTTCATCATGAAATTGACAAAGCAACCGGGGTTCGCCTGTTCATCTATGCCGCCCCGGTTTTTTCACCTCGGGGTCCGGTGCGCGGCGCGCTGATCGTTCGTATCGCAACCGAGGCCGTCGAAGCGGCCTGGCGCGGCGAACCGATGGTTGTGTTCTTTACCGACAGGTCCGGGCTCGCCTTTGTATCCAACCGGGATGAGATATTGCTGACACGCCGAAGCGCAACGGACATCGCACCATCCGAAAGGGTTGTTCAGCACAGCACGCGGGCGATGGCCGGTCATGCGCTTTGGCAGATCGACGGTGGCCCCTACCTTCCGCAACAGGCGCTGCATCTGCAACAGGACTTGCCGATCATCGAAATGACCGCCGAAGCACTGATTGATATCGCCCCGGCCGAACGGCAGGCAGTGTTGTTGGCTTGGGTTGTGGCCGTCGGGTGCCTTGGGGTCGGGGCTGTCATCTTTGCGCTTCTTGAGCGCCGCCGCGCCCTTGCTGTCCGGCTAACCGTCGAGGCGGCAGCCAATGCCCAACTGGAATCCCGCGTGGCCGAACGCACACGCGAATTGTCGGAGGCCAACGAAAGGCTGAAACGCGCGCAAAGCGACCTTGTCCAGGCTGGCAAATTATCGGCGCTTGGGCAAATGTCGGCCGGGATCAGCCATGAACTGAATCAACCCTTGATGGCCATCCAGTCCTTCGCCGAAAACGCCGGGCTGTTTCTGGCGCGCGGGCAATCGGAAAAGGCCGCGGAAAACCTTGGTCGCATATCCGACCTTGGGCGGCGCATGGGACGGATCATCAAGAACCTGCGGGCCTTTGCGCGGCAAGAACACGAAGGCATGAACAACATCGATCTGGTCAAGGTCGTCGAGGCGGCGCTTGAACTCACCGAAGCGCGTCTGCGGGCGGACAATATCCGTGTTGATTGGGCCGCGCCCGCAGCAGGGCTTTGGGTGCGCGGCGGCGAGGTTCGGCTGCAGCAGGTTGTCGTCAATCTGATCAGCAACGCCGCCGATGCAATGACAGGGCCTGACCGGCGGATCGGCATTGCCCTTTCGGGCATCTCAAACCGCGTCCGCCTGACGATCACAGACACGGGTACAGGCATCACTGATCCCGATCGGATATTCGACCCATTCTATTCCACCAAGGAAGTTGGCGCCAGCGAAGGCATGGGACTGGGCTTGTCCATTTCCTATGGTATCGTGCAAAGCTTCGGGGGAACGATTTCAGGCTGCAACCGACCCGAGGGCGGTGCGGAATTCACCGTCGAGCTTTCTGCAGCAAAAGGGGCACAAGCGGCATGATCCGCAAAGTACTGGTTGTCGACGATGACCGCGCCGTACGCGAGGCGCTGAGCCAGAGCCTTGAGCTGGCCAATTTGCAACCGGTGCTCGCCGGAAGTTTCATTGAGGCCAAGGATCACATTATCGCAGACTTTGCCGGTGTCGTCGTCTCGGACATCCGAATGCCCGGCAAGGATGGATTTGCGCTGCTCGAACATGCGCGCAAGACTGATGCAGACCTGCCGGTGATATTGCTGACCGGTCAGGGCGATATTCCGATGGCCGTCAAGGGTATGGCCGGCGGTGCTTTTGATTTCCTCGAAAAGCCGTGCAAACCCGCAGATCTGCTTGCGGTTATCGGCAAAGCGCTAAAAACCCGTGAGCTGGTACTGGAAAACCGGTCACTCAAACGCGAAATCCGTCGGGGTGATGCAGCTTCAAGAATGCTTGTCGGTACTTCTGCATTGTCTGAACAAATGCGCGAAGCGGCGCGGAGGGCGGCGCGCAGTTCGGCCGAGGTGCTGATCACCGGTCCGGCCGGTGCGGGGACGGCCAAGATGGCCGAAGTTATTCATCTGATGTCAGCGGCGGCCATGCGCCCCTTTCAAAAGGTACCCGCAGCCACCGCCACCCCCGATATTCTGGCCAATTGCTTTCAACGCGCTGATGGCGGATCGATCTTTCTGGATGAAATCGCATCGCTGCCGGATGCGGCGCAATTCGCCCTTGTCGATCTGCTGGAGGCGAATGCCGGTACCCGCGTCATCGCCGGTACCTACCGTGATCTGGCGCGCGAAGCTGCCGAAGGACGTTTCAACACTGACCTTTATTACAAGCTCGATGTGATCCGCGTACGCATCCCGTCCTTGCGCGAACGGCCCGAAGATATTCCGGTACTTTTTCGCCACTATGTTGCACAGGCATGCGAACAGTCCGATCTGCCCATGCCCGACATCACCGCCGACGTGATTGCCCGGCTCATGGCCGAAGACTGGCCCGGCAATGCCCGTGCGCTGATGAATGCCGCCATGCGGTTTGCGATGGGGCTCAGCGAACCGCAAGAGGATGTGACAGCGCCCGGATTGGCTGGTCAGATGGCACGGGTCGAACGGTCGCTGCTGACGGACGCGCTGCAGCGTCATCACGGCAACGCTACCGAAGCCGCAGCGGCGTTACAGCTGCCCCGAAAAACCTTTTACGACAAACTTGCCCGCCACGGGATTCGGCCCGAGGACTATCGGGATTAATGTGCGGAAATCCGCACAGTTGCGGGATAGCGTTGTGTGACATTTCGCCCGCCCGGTTTTGCTCCTATCGACAGCAATCGGACAAGCCGCTGAAATAGTTCTCAAAAGCGGCGTACGCACGGGCCCCAAAATATCTGTTGCCCTGCGGGTGTTGTGACGTTTTTGTGATATCAGGCGTCGCAGAGCGGCGCGGACGTTATTTACTCTCGGGAGGAGTACCAATGAAGAAACTATCCACGACGATGACGGCCCTGGCACTTGTTTTGTCAGCGGGTTCAGCCTTTGCCAGCGCAGGCTGCGACGAAGGCGAAATCGTGATGAAGTTCGCTCACGTCACCAACTCTGACAAGCACCCAAAGGGGATTGCCGCCCAGATGTTTGCCGACCGCGTGAACGCCGAAATGGACGGCAAGGCCTGTAT
>JAOUMG010000430.1 GCA_029881635.1 Paracoccaceae bacterium
AAGGGGCTGACCTTTTTCCCACAGACCAACGTCAAGCTGGTTGGAAGACTGTGCCGAACGATACTCATCCGGGGTCACTTCCTTGACCGTCGATTTGATGCCGACTTCGGCCCAGTTCTGACCGATGAGTTCAACGACCTGACCGGCGATGCCTTGGGTTGCGAATTGCAGGTTCAGCACCAGCGGCGCCCCACCTGGCAGATCACGGAATCCGTCGCCATCAGCATCCGTCAGGCCAACTTCGTCCAGCAAGGCATTGGCTGCAGCCGGATCATATTCAGTGGCAAAGGTTTTCCACTTTTCGTCGACAAAGGCCGGTGCAGGCGAAAACCCAGTGTATTGCTGGATCGTGCCTTCACCAAAATAGGCGACCTGGTTCAGCTCTTCGCGGTTGATGGCAACCGACATCGCCTTGCGGAACCGCAGATCGCCAAAGACGGCGCGCTTGGCTTCATCCGCCGAGGTGACGTTGAACGAAATGGCATGCATCGCGATCTTCGGCTTCAGGTTGATGGTGTAGCCACCCTTTTCCTGATTTTCGAGCAGCAGAGGCGCATCGGCTAGCTGCAGTGACTGGGTCTTGTAGTCAACCTCGCCATTGACGAGCTTCAGCAGACGCACTTCCTGATCGTTGGCGTAAACCTCGTCCTGCTCGTTGATATAGGGCAGCTGGTTGCCGGCAGTATCGACCATGTAGAAGTATGGGTTGGCCACAAAGTGGCGGCCTTCGGTGGATTCGCGCGTAACGATATAGCTTTCCAGCGTCGGTGCGGCGTCCAGCGGCAGGTTGGCCACCTTGTCCGGTGCGTTCAGCATCGGCGTCGGCGTGTCCATCCAGTCAGAGTTGCCGTAGTAGGCTTTGATCGCGTCATAGCCATTTTCAAAACCGAAGCCCTGAGCAAGTGCATCCGCGTCAGGATTCACGTCGGGATGGAACTGGCCGAGGAAATGCTTGGGCTGGAAGCCTTGGGCAAAGTGCGTCGCAAAGTGGGCGAGCAGACCCGGCTTGGGTGCTGGCAGATTGAAAACCACGGTGGTTTCATCCGGCGTATCGACCGTCATACGTTCGCCGCCGACCGTGACGTAATCTTTCGGCTTTTCGTTGATGTTGGGGTCGAGTGCGAGATTATCGTACCAGAACTTCACATCGGCCGAGGTGAAGGGCTGGCCGTCTGACCATTTGTGGCCTGCGCGCAGGAAGAATGTCAGCTGCGTGTAGTCAGCATTCCATTCCCAGCCTTTGGCGACGTTGGGCACAATTGTCGCCAGATCGTCGGAGTACCGCACGAGGTTGACGTGGCGGGTAGACATGAAGTCGGACGTACCGGCCTCAGTCGCGTTTGACAGTGCGTCAAGCGTTCCACCGTAATTGCCAACGGCGTCATAAGGAACAACAACCAGCGGCTCTGACGGCATGCGATCGGCCAATGCTGGCAGATCGGGGTTGCCGCGGATCTGGCCGTTCAGTTCCCCGATGGCGGGGTTTTCAGCGAATTCCATCGTGCAATTCGCCAGTGACTGAAGTTCTGATACTTCATACTGCTGCGGGAACTTGCCCGCTGCAACGCCTTGCATGTCGGCGACGGTGGCAGCCGGACAAGCGGCAATCGCGCTTGTCGAGAGCAGGAGTGTTCCTACCCAACTCGCCATGATTAATCTGGTTGGTTTAGTCATTATGACCTCTCTGTTGACGTTTTTTCAAACTGGTACGTCCAGCCATACCCGCCCGGTAGGTCCAGACGAACAGCACTGGTATATCCAGCTATCTTCGCGTTTTTGTGACGGCTTGGAATTTTGTCAGCCCCCAGTGGTAAAGTAACAGTGGCAAATAGCCCTTCGATGAGTCAAGAGCGGCGCTTGGCCTCTGTGTTGCAGAGCCATCACTATGCACAGAACTTGGAAGCTTGGGAAATCTATATTTTCGTTGACGATCCAGACTCTATGTCTGACAGCTAATTCATACGTCTTGATTGGATCGTCACAATCAGCCCTTGTGACCTTCGAACAATTCGTCGGCAGCCCAAATGCAACTGTCTTGTCGCCGGCGGTGCTTGTCTTTTTCTGGAGCGGTGAAATTTAAAGAAGGGTCCGGTTCGGCGGTTTTCCCAATTTCCCGGATGTCAGGTGACGGCAAGGGGCAACCTTGGCGACCTGCGCGCGGCAATTGCAGCGGCAGTCTTTTTCATAAAATCGGTGCTACAAAATTTGGTCTTCTGACGTTCCAATCTATCCACTAAGGCTCATCACTCTGCCTGACCCGAATATGCCCTTAGGGCGCTATTGACGCCATCGTGCCAGATTAGCGTCAACCAGCGGGAAAAGGCTTGGACGAAATGCGGGTGATCAGCCAGGTCGCCGTAGGTCTCGCGCATTTCCAGCCAGGCCACCGGCTGAGATTTCGCGCGCAATGCCGCTTTTGTCAGGCGATCCCAGAAGGGATCATTTGGCACGATCGCAGTCCCATCCTCGCGTGTGCCTGCGCACATCCGAGCCCAGAGCGCCTCGACGAGGGCGAAGCCATCGACCGATCCCCCGGTAGCCAGCGCATCCCGCACGACCGGAAGAACAAAGCCCGGATGCCGTGACGAACCGTCAAAGGCAACGCGGCGTGTTGTGTCGCGGATCTTTGGATTTGCGAACCGCTTTTCGATCAAGGCAAGGTAGTCCGAAGGTGAAACCCCATCCACAGCGTCAACGTAGCACAGTATTTCTTCGGTCTGTACCTTGTGAAAAAAAGCAGCAATGAGCGGATCGGCCATGCAGTCGGCGATCGTATTGACGCCCAGAATTTCGCCTGCATTGGCAAGCACTTGATGACCCGCGTTTAGAATGCGAATCTTCATGCTCTCATACTGGTGCACATTATCCGTTATCGTGACACCTGCATGTTCCCAGGGCGGGCGTCCTGCGCAAAATCTGTCTTCAATGACCCACTGGCGGAAATTTTCATGGGTGACCGGCGCTGCATCATCAATGCCGATGTTCCGAACGAAGGCTAGCTCTGCCTCTCCGGTGGCCGGAACAATGCAGTCTACCATTGCATTGGGAAACTGAGCGTTCTCGTCGATCCATTGCGCAAGGCTGGGGTCGGTCAAGCGCGCCAGTCCGACGATTGTGCGCCGCAAGATATCGCCGTTATTCTGAAGGTTATCGCAGT
>JAOUMG010000429.1 GCA_029881635.1 Paracoccaceae bacterium
GCCAGTTATACGGCCTATTGGATTGACGCCTATACCGATGACGGCAATGCCCGGCGCGCACCTCTCGACCAGATCACGGCACTGGCCGAAGGCATCACCCAGCGCGTCATGCTTTGCGGCCATACCCATGTCGCGCGCAGCGTTCATCTTGCTGATGGGCGGCTCTTGGTCAATCCCGGCGCGCTCGGCTCGCCCGGCTTCATTGACGATGCCCCAAGGGATAACCGCCGCGTATCGTCTGGCACACCCTTTGCGCTCTATGCGGTCCTAGACCGGCGCAACGCGGTCTGGACAGCATCACAGCACATGGTCCCCTATGATACCGGACCCGCCATTTCAATGGCGCGGGCGGCGGGCTGTGCCGACTGGGAACAGGCACTATCAACCGGTTGGCTATGACGCTTCGGTTGGCAAAAGCGACATTAGCGACAGTCTGAATGTCGCCCCAAGGCCTTTGATTCTGCCCCTCGCCACCACTAGCATGAGGATGAATTCCGTGTGCGAAAGGGAGAGCGACATGGGTGCCGAAGAACCAGTGGTCCGTAGCCGTCACGGTGGCCGAGAGGCACGCCGCCGCGAACGGTCCCACAAGGGTGCGGGCCTCGGTCGCCCCTACATTACCCGCAACATCCCCACCTATGATGTCCTCGGCGAAGAAAACCTGCTGCGGATCGAAGCGGCGGCCGACCGTATCCTCGCCGAAACCGGGATCATGTTCCGCGATGATCCGGTCGTGATCGGCTACTGGAAAAAAGCCGGGGCCAAGGTCGCCGATGACGGTCTGGTGAAATTCGAACCCGGCATGCTGCGCGAGATTCTCAAGACAGCACCCGCCACCTTTACCCAGCACGCCCGTAACCCCGAAAACTCGGTCGAGATCGGCGGCAAAAGCGTGGTCTTCTCACCCGCCTATGGCTGCCCCTTCGTGATGGATCTCGACAAGGGCCGCCGTTTTGGCACGATGGAGGATTTCCGCAACTTCGTGAAACTGGCGCAATCCTCGCCCTGGTTCCACCATTCGGGCGGCACCATCTGCGAACCGACCGACGTGCCGGTCAACAAGCGCCACCTCGATATGGTCTATTCCCATATCAAATATTCCGACCGGGGCTTCATGGGCTCGGTCACTGCCGAAGAACGCAGCGAAGACAGCATCGACATGGCGCGCATCGTCTTTGGCGACAGCTTTGTCGATGAAAACTGCGTCATCCTTGGCAACGTCAACGTCAATTCACCGCTTTTGTGGGACGGCACCATGACCCGGTCGATGCGCGCCTATGCCCGTGCCAACCAATGCGCCGTTGTCGTGCCCTTCATCCTTGGCGGCGCCATGGGGCCGGTCACCACCGCCGGCGCTTTGGCCCAGTCGCTGGCCGAAACCATGGCCGGCTGCGCCATCACCCAGCTTGAACGCCCCGGCGCGCCGGTCGTCTTCGGCAACTTCCTGTCGTCGATGTCACTGCGCTCCGGCTCACCCACATTCGGCACGCCGGAACCGGCCATTGGCACCATGGTCATCGGCCAGCTCTGCCGCCGTCTCAACCTGCCGATGCGGGCATCGGGCAATTTCACCACCTCAAAGCTCCCCGATGCGCAGGCCATGACCGAAGGTACGATGTCGATGCTCGCCTCGGTCCATTGCGGGGCCAATTTCGTTCTGCATTCCGCCGGTTTCCTCGACGGGCTGCTCAGCATGTCTTACGAAAAATTCATGCTCGACGCCGATCTCTGCGGCGCGCTTCATACCTATCTCGACGGGATCAAGATCGACGATAACGAACTGGCCGTCGACGCCTTTGCCGAGGTCGGCCCCGGCAACCATTTCTTCGGCTGCGCCCATACGCTGGCCAATTATGAAACCGCCTTCTGGGATAGCGAAACCGCCGATAACGACCCTTTCGAGAAATGGGAGGCCAATGGCAGCGTCGATGCCGCCACCCGCGCCAACAAGCTCTGGAAAGAGAAGCTGCGAGACTATGAGGCCCCTCCCCTCGATCCGGGGGTTGATGAGGCGCTGCGCGAATTCGTCACCAAGAAAAAGGCGTCGATGGATGACGCGTGGTACTGATAGCCACATCTTGATTCAGCTCAAGGATAGCCGACGGGGTAGCGGTTTACACTTTGCCAATGGAACGCCGGGCGTGGATAATATCTCGCTTTGGCATCGCCGTCATTCTGGCGGCGATGGTAGTCGGCCCCGGGTTTTCGCATCCCGACTATTCATCCTTCATCCACACCACCAGCGAATTGGCTGGGCAGAATATGCCCAACGCCTGGATCATGCGATCGGGTCTGGGGCTTTACGGGGCATCTACGGCGCTTGCAGCCCTGATCGCCTTTCGCCGCGCACCCGCAACCTGCGCCGCCTTGATCCTCTTCGGGACGGCACTGACCGGCACGGCCATCTGGTCGCATGTCCCGATCGACCCGTCGCTCGGGTCGGATCTGGCCGAAGACCGGCTGCATTCCCTGTTTTCCGGCCTGACCGGGACCGCCTTCGCCATCGCCTGCACCGCGCGGCTCTGGTCGAAGGGCTGGGCGCCATCGGACTGGGCTGCCTGGGCGGGACTGTTCGCCTCGGTCGGACTGACGGCCGCGATGTCGGCACTGCCCGAGGCAGCAGGCGCGTTGCAGCGGCTGATGTTCGTCATCAGCTTTGGCTTTGCCATGGGCCAGTTTTCGCAGCGCTAACGGCGGGCCGCCCGTGCCACCAATCGAACCGGAGGATGATGTGACCACCCACCCCCGCCTTCTCTCACCGCTGCAGCTGCGCGGCCATACCTTGCGCAACCGCATCGTCTTTGGCACCCATACCGCGAACATGTCCGACATGGGCCTGCCCGGCCCCCGCTTTGGCGGCTACCTTCTGGAACGCGCGCTGGGCGGTGCTGCGATGATCGTCGCCGAACCCATGCCGGTCCACCGCACGGGCGTGCTGACACGCGGCAATTTCCGCCATGGCACGGATGAGGTCATCCCGCATTTCCGCAAGATCACCGAACCGGTGAAAGAGGCGGGCGCCGTGATCCTTCAGCAGCTTTACCATATCGGCGCCCACGGCGATTCCGATCTCAGCTTCGCACCGCATTGGGGCCCTTCCGGCGGACCGAGCTATCATGACAGCGACGGGTCTCACGCCATGACCGGGGCCGAGATC